>JBDRHV010000027.1:0-2208 GCA_043816465.1 bacterium
AAACTCGATGGAAGAATTGGCATAGTTCTCCTTGAATCTTTTGATATGATTTCTATGGCCGTCATATCTCCTGCCTTGTAGCCTTATCAGATTTTCCGCTAGATATACATAGTCAGAAGAGTCTTTATCCTTCTGCACTAACAAATGAGTCTGATCGTTTAAATAATCTTTGACAAATTTTTCTGAGGCGCGGCGTATTATAGGCCTCTTGTCTTGTGCTTTTAGATATTTGAGACAGGTTTCGATGGTATCTAAAATCCTTTTGTCTCCAAATGGTTGAAAGAAAAACTCCTTTTCGGGAGTTAAGGGACTAGCACAGTAAAGACAAGTGTTTTGATCAAGATTAGTAATCCTAATATCGTAGAAGTCGCGCCACAAAAACAGGTTGGTAAAGTTTTGGTCTGATATTTCTGGTTGAATCTCGTCGAAATATGCCTGCAGAATTTTGTAGTCATTGATTTCTAGCTTAGTAAATTCTGGAAAATGAGGTAATTGTATTTGAATCATCCTCTTGTATGTCTTGGCTCCCTTTTCTAATTGGATCCAAATAAAATGGCAGTGGTTTATCTTTGGTCAATAGCTAGCAATTCAGCACTTAGGTTATAAATTGAAGAACCGGTAAAGCTACTTTATAAATTGCAGGAATGAGGAGCTATGAGCAGTAATTTGTTTATGTATCGCGCCCTTGATGTTATATTCAAATCTAATCTCTCCCAGAGACATTAACAATCAGAAGTATCCCTATCTTTTAAATATCTAGTCAATATTCTTAAGGAATTAGCTTAGTTGGGCATATCTTGTTCTGGTTGTGCTATGAGCCCCTTGTGCATAGCATAAATTGCGACCTGAGCACGATCTCTAACGCCCAGCTTCTTAAAAATATTAGCTCTATGACTATCTACGGTCTTTACGCTTATATAAAGTTGATTAGCTATCTCTTTGTTGGTGATACCCTGCGCAATCAATTTCAAGACTTCTATCTCCCTATTAGTCAAACCATCGTAAAGCTCTTTTTCTTCTTTTCCTTTTTTGGGTTTTTGTAGATAGCAGTTTATGAGTCTTTTGGCAATCGATGGTGCCAGTACTAACTCGCCATGGTGCACCACGCGGATAGCATTAGCTAGTTCAGGGCCCGAGATATTTTTTAATAAATATCCATCAATCCCCTTTTTAAGTAAATCAAAAGCATACTCGTCATCTTCGCAGAGGGTGAACACCAGTACACGGATATTAGGATTATGGGCCTTTATTTGGCACGCAACTTCCAAGCCGCTTATTTTAGGCATACCGATGTCCATCACTGCAACATCGGGGAGTAGCTTTTTTGTCTTTTCCAGGGTTTCCTTCCCATCTGCTGCCTCTCCCACAATCTCAATGTCCGACTCGCGTTCAAGTATGAGACACAAGCCCTCTCTTAAAATAACATTACAATCAGCAAGTAATACACTTATCTTATCCACTTTCCAAAACCCTTTCCCGGGTGCATTACATGTAACTATAATATAACCTTATAAATCCTATAGGATTATATTATATTCTATCTCTGCAGCACCCCATACCAATATCCTTATACTCTCATCTTTGACAGATCAAGATCCTAACTAGAAAAGTGGGTATTTATTTATTCCCTTATAATATAAGACGCATCATAAGGAGAATACTTGCGCTTAATCAAACCCGCTATTCAGAAAACATATTTGGTAGACCTCAGACTTTAAATAACCTGGAGAAGTGCTTAAAAGCAGTTCCATGAAAAAACTGGGGTAATCTCATGGTCTATGAAGACCTGTGGTTCTTGGTTCAAGGTAGGACTTTGATATTGGAGCAACACCCATACCTGATGAAAAAGTGAGTTTTCTAATTCTAGAAGAGTGATATTCGAGGTTTTCTCTTCTTAATGCTTTTTGCAGGTACCGGTAGATTGTTTCCCCTCGGTAGTACTCTTGTTATCCGTATCCCCCTGCAGCTCACTATTTGAATCCTTCAGATCTACACTGACCTGTTCTTGAGAGTCTTTGGGTTGGGCACAGCTTCTCTCCTCTACGTCGCTGATCGCACATTTGGAACTCTCACAGGAAGAAGACTGTTCGGTTCCCGAGCAAGGACAAGAACCACAATCTTTGGCGCTCTCACAACAGGTAGAGTCACCCATGCCCCCACAGGAAGCCCCGTCCTGAGAATTTGTATTGTAAGTACCCTCAGGATTTG
>JBDRHV010000028.1:0-4611 GCA_043816465.1 bacterium
CCTTGCCACCCAAAAGAAAAGAATATCATGCATAGTCTCCATCACATCGGTAGGGTAGAACTTTTTAAAGTCTTCACCGTTAATTCCTCCCAAAGTACTAAAATTCCACTGCCCAGAAGAAAACCAAGTATCAAAAACATCCGTCTCCTGTTCAAAATCTCCACACTCACAATTTTCACGTTTACATTCTTTACACTTTCCACAACCATTCGGCTTTTCCACACTCGCAATGGCACAACCACATCCTTTGGATTTTTTACCTATTTCTTTTTCATAATCTTCAACGGTTTTGCCCTCATTATCGATTAACCAATCATAAAGCTCTTTTCCACCACAGTACCAGATAGGTATTCTATGACCCCACCAAAGCTGGCGAGAGATACACCAAGGCCTAATATTTTCAAACCAGTGTCTGAAAATCCCTTCTTGAAATTTCGGAACAATCTGTGTTTTTCCGCCAGAGGCGGACCCTCCTTTGGTAGGCTTTTCATCCAACGCATTAAGTACTTTTTTCGCAAGCGGATCAACATTTACAAACCACTGTTTGGATATGATTTGCTCAATATCACTCTGACATCTTTCACAGACAATGACCTCATGCTGTATATCTTCTACCTTATCAAGATATCCTTGTTCTTCAAGGTCTTTTAAAACTTCATCCCGGCACTCTGTAACAGACATTCCCTGATACTTATCAGGAACGTTTTTGTTCATCTTTCCTTCTTCATCTATTACATTCATCACCTCAAGACCGTGCTTTTGACCCAGCTCAAAGTCGATAGAAGAATGGGCAGGTGTAACTTTAAGTGCCCCTGCACCCAGATCCATATCTATACTTTCATCTTCAATGACAGGAATCTGTCTACCGGTAAGTGGAAGTTCCACTATTTTTCCCACATATTTCTTGAGCCTTTTATCCTTTGGATTCACGGCTACAGCGGTATCACCGAGCATTGTCTCTGGTCGAGTGGTAGCAACAGTTACAAATTCGTCTTTACTTCCCACAACTGGATACTTGATATAGGCGAATATACCTTTCTTCATCACATGATCCGTATCAACATCAGCAAGTGCCGTCTTACAGCTTGTACACTGGTTTATGAGGTAACTTCCACGATATATCTGACCTTCATCAAACATCTTACAAAAAGTTTCAAAGACAATCTCTGATAATTTTGGATCTAGGGTAAATTTTTCTCTCGACCAATCAGCGGAAAGACCAATTCTCTTCTCTTGGTCTCTTGCATGATCAGCATTTTTGATACAAAAATTATAAGCCCTCTTATAAAATTCCTCTCTTCCTAATTTCCACTTATCTATTCCTTCTTTTTTCAAAATCTTTGTAAAAACAGCTTCAGTCTGGATTCCAGCGTGATCTTTTCCTGCAAGAAGTAGAGTAGGTCTTCCTTTCATCCTATTGTATCTGCCCATTGCATCCTGAAAAGAATATCCGCACATATGACCTACATGTAGCTCTCCATTTGCATTTGGAGGAGGCAATGTCATTACAAAAGGATGCTTCTTGGTCTTAATATTATCAGGATTAAAATACCCAGAATCCTCCCAAAGCTTGTACATAGCCATTTCATCTTCAATACCATAGGATTTTGGAATTTCTCTATTTTTCTCTCTCATTAGTAAATGATTCTAATGGAATTTCGAACTTAAATAAATACTTAATTATCAATACTTTCTCCAATAGCAATGAGAAAGTCCATTGAGATGAGTATCAGGAGCCCTTGTGGAACAGTGATAGGATAGTGATCAAGATTTCCAACAACCACGACAAATAGAAGTGGGAAAAACAAGAAGCAGTTTCTCCTAAGACCCTTTAATGAATGATAAAGAAAATATGAAAATACCCATAAAGCCATAAAACCGAGTTCTGCAGATGCCAGTAAAAATACATTGTGTGCTGGCTGCATTATCCTCAACCCTTCAGAAGTATATATGGAATCAGCACTTAGACGATAAATAAACTTGCCAGCCCCCACACCAGTAAGGATATTACTTTCGTACATCTCAACCGCCCTTTGGTTTAAGAGATTTCTTTGTACCACACTTTCATCATATCTTTTACTTTGGCTTATCAACCGGTCCCTCAGACCTACAGCAACATCATCATTACTTGCTGCGAACCAGATAAGAACCAGCCCCATTATTATCAATACCGCACCTAATCCTTTTCGGATAACACTTGACCTTCTCCTTCGCAAATATAGATACGCAATAACAAGTGTACTTATAGAGCTGAATGTCCAGGCGCTCCTCGACCAAGTGAGAAATAATCCAACCAACCCAATAAGTAAAGGAAATATGAGTAACCATCTCTTCTTGTCCTTTTGGAATAGGGTAAAGCACAAAAGATATAGGATCCCGACCGAGATAAAACCCCCAGCCACATTTGGGTGAGGAAAAGTACCATATCCCCTTAGAAAAATTCCGTTAGATAAAACCACCGCACTTGTTCCAGAAATACCCGTTTGAACAGCCGACTCTCCAAGAAAATTAAGACCCACAACACGATTTGTGAAAAACTGAATGCAAATAATTATCGTTTGAAATACAATTGCACCAGAAAAAGCCCAGACCAAGTATCTTCCAACATTAGTCTTCTCCTTTTTCTTCATATTTGATATTGCGTAGTGAATAGATAGGGTAGAAAGAAAATACAGAAGTAACCGTATTGACCAATAAAACACAATTACATCCCTGAAAATCATGTTATGTACTGCCCAAAGTGCCACCGAAAATAGGGATAATATCAACCAACTTCTGTTCCTCCATAATTTTCCTGACACCATATACCAAACAAAAGCACCCAAAAGACATAAATCTACAATATGGATAACAAAATCGTAATAGTTGACGAAGTACCCTTCAACATACGCATACTCGGATAAAAAATGAAAAGCCAGATTAAACTGACTAAAAAAGACTACTAGGGCAGGTAGGATATATGTAAATGTAGATACATATTTTTTTATTTTCATTACTTGCCGGCAGGCATTACTCTCACGTGTCGATCTCTACCCTCACCAAAGCTCTCAGTCACAACATCGTCGTTTTCTGAAAGTGCCATATGCACTATTCTTCGCTCGTATGCCGACATGCTTGGCATATCGACTTCTTGTCCAGAATTAAGTACTTCCTCCCTGACCTTCTGTGCAAATTTATTTAGATGGTCAGATCTTCCTTCTCTATAACCGGATACATCTATTACGACTCTCAAATATTCTGCCTCTTCGTCCATCTCCTTCATCTTCCTATTAACCATCATTCCCAAAACCCGCTGAAGAGCACTGAGGTTTCTTCCAAGATAACCGATCAATACCCCAAGATTCTTTCCATCTAGTTTGATATCAATAAATTCAACATCTTCTCCTTCATTATTTTCGTATTTGGAAATTTCAACATCAAAATCCGCATCAACTCCAAGATGTTTCAGAAGATCTTTAATTATTCCCTTTGTAAATTTTAGAACATCTTTTTCCTTTTTCATTTTTCTTTTCTTGATATTTTATTATAGACAAGCTGAGTTATGACAGTAATGAAGGATTGTACTACCCAATAGAGAGCAACTCCAGAGGGCATACTCAATGCGACGAAAGTAGTGAGTAATGGAAAAGTATATGACATAGATTTACTCATACTCGCAGCCATATCTTCTTCTGGAGCCTTTCCGCCTTTGGAGAGCTTTTGCTCTTCTTTAACCTGAGTTTGTGCTGAAGTTACTTTCACAGATATGTACTGAGACACTCCAGTTAGAACCACAAGTAACAGATAGGGGAGAGTTTCTAGTTTCAAATATCCAACTTCTTGAGCAACTGGAAGATAAGCCTTTGATAAATCCATAAAGTAAAAAATCGTGTTTATTTTGATATCTCCATTTGCATCAAGCAAATCTTTTACAAATTGGTATATTCCTGTTACTTCTCCTCCAGTAAATGTGCTGACTGCCTGATAAATTGCAATCAATATCGGAAGCGGTAGCAAAACAGAAAAGAAGCACCCAAGAGGGTTATAGCCAACCCTTTTATATAGTTTTAATTGTTCCTCCTGTAATTTCTTTGGATTTCTTTTGTATTTCTTCTGAAGTTTTTTAAGCTGAGGCTGAATATCTTTGATTTTCTGGGAAGATGCAAGTTGACTCTTTGTGAAAGGGTAGAGTACTAACTTCAGTATTATCGTCAAAACGATGATTGCCCATCCAAGATTGTCCCCAAAGAAAGAGTACAACACCAAGATTGCGTTCATTAAAGGATGGAAGATAAGTGTATTCCACATCTGAGTAATAATAATTTTCTAAAATAATTCTAGGGAACCGGATCGAATGTTCCAAACTCAGTCCATGGCCCGCATTTTACAATTCTTTTCACTCCAAGAAAAGTGCCCTCGATGCTTCCATATTTTTTTACTGATCCGTAAAAATACTCAGAACAGCTTGGGTAAAATCTGCAGACCCTTATTCCTGGGAAAATCTTACCAGGAATTCCGTGATCAAAAGAAAAGAAAAACTGATAGATTTTAATTAGACTCATGACTACGTATCTCATTTTTTAGTAACCTTTCAATTTCATCTGATATCTTTTCGAATTCAAAGTTCACATC
>JBDRHV010000029.1:0-11747 GCA_043816465.1 bacterium
GATATTAATAACTAGCCCTATTCTAATACTAAATTATGATAGAATACAATTATAAATGAGATACACACAAGGCCTGGCCTTATTCCATTTTCAGTTGTTGTCAAATCACTACATCTTCACTCGGTTTGGCCAAGCCTTAACCCACCTATATTGACCCAAATCGTTTACATAACCATGTTTTAACGGATTATTTAATACGTAATTTATTTCGTTATATAATGAATTAACATTATCTATATATGTTGCTCTATATGGCCCCTGAAAAACGTGCCCCACAGTTTCATATTTCCTGTTGAAATACATTGCATAAGCCGTACCGATACCGTGCATAAATTTAACAATGGAATACTTTGTCGATTGTTGGATAACTAAATGAAAATGGTTTGGTATCAAGCAATATGCAAAAATTGTTATTCTGTACTTTTTAGCATAGAACCTAACCAAAGATAAAAATAAATTATAATCAGAAATCTGTAAAAATGTTCTCTTTCTATGATTTCCTCGATTGTATATCTGATAAAACCCATTTTCTACATAGTCTCTTTTAATCATAACTGGATTTTAGATTACAATTATTAAAACATCATGAAGAAAAGGCCAGGCCTTTCGAAAGAAAAAAGCTACTTTTAGTAAGTCACGAAGGACTTATTTAACAGATAACCATCGAACGAAAAGACACGCCATGAACCCTACGTGGTTTATGCTTAATACCCGCATACATGGACTTTCATATATGGGGAGGGATTGATTTTTGCTCCGGTACCATACCCTGCTCTGAGCTCGAAGTGTACATGGACACCAGTAGACAATCCGGAAGAACCCATCTGACCGATAGCTTGACCTGCACCTACATATTGCCCTGACGAAACATATATCTGACTCATATGTGCATACCAAGTGGTATATCCATTTCCATGGTCTATCTGTACAGACCATGCATATCCCCATGGATCGCTCATACCTGCAAACACTACAGTGCCTGGTGCTGCAGCAGCAAGATTTGGCCATGAATTGTCAGAAATATCTATAGCCATATGCCATATACTTGGACACTGAGAGATCTTACCTCTTCCACCAGCAACCGGCCATCCCAAGAATCTTCCAGCAGAAGAAGCCGATTGATAATCGTTTGGAGTACCAGAACCCACAGGGAAAGAAGTACTTGTACTTGGCTTTGCAACTGCAACTACTGTGACTGGCATTGTACCCTCAGGTATAAAAACAGTATCCCCTATCGTAAGTGTAAAATCAGGAGGTTGGAGCCAATAGTTTGTATCTACGATTGCCTGTTCGGCTGCATCGTATTTCTTAGCAATGGTTGAAATGGAATCTCCAGATTTAACCATATGAATGATTCCATCTCCAGGAGGAATGTTTAGTACATCACCTGGTTTAATATATTCACCAGAAGAAAGACCGTTTGCCCACATCAAGGTATCAAGGGATATACCGAAATCCTCAGCGATTGCACTTAAAGTATCCCCACCTTTTACCATGTACTCCTCAACCTGCATATTTTTTCTACCACTTGGGATGAGGGTCTGAGAAGAACCTTTTTCTACAATAAGGTCTGTCTCAGCTGCTTCCATAAAATATCTCTCTTCGGCATATGTAGCCTGAGTTATCGGTTCTTTATATACAAGAAGAGGAAGCATAAGCACACCCACTCCTACAAGAATGATTACTGCAAATCTATACCAGTTGCCCCTACCCCAGAAAAGGTATTTAACAAGCTGTATTTTTAAAACAGAAAATATGTGAAGAATTATCTCCGCAAAGACCCCAATGATTACTATAATAAATCGGGTTCTTTGGAAAATATATAAGAAGAAGTCTTTAACAAAGTCAATTACTCGAAATTTCTCGATCAGAGAATTCCACCATGAAGAGAGTCTCTTTGGTGCTTTTTTATTCATCTGTCTTATACTTGATTTATGCCCTTTTATAAATATCACAATTCCTGACTCAATCCAAGTACCCAAAAAGGGACAGGGGCCATTTTACCAAATGTGGGATATATTTCAAGCTTGTAAATATTTAGACGACTGAGATGGTTACATACCAAAATACCACTACGCAAGAAGAGACTATACTGATTGTTCTTACCCTTGGATAAACAAAGAAGACGTGTTTCTGGACGAGCACGAAGTGCGAGGATAGAAACTTTAACTAGTTGAAAAGTTTCAACCTCAAAGGTATAAGACTCTATCCCCCGCGTTGCGGGGTCCAGAGATACACACTCATTACTCACTACTCATTACTCATTACTCCTTACTCCGTTTACACACTCTCATGAAGTGTTGCAAGAAATTCCGCATTATTCTTTGTCTTTTTAAGCCTTTCCACCAATACTTGTGTAGGCTTCATGTCGTTTGGAATTGCTTCAAGCATCCTTCTAACTCTCCATGATTGGTTGAGCACCTCTTTATCAAGAAGTAACTCTTCGTGTCTAGTACCAGACCTCACTACATCTATAGAAGGATATACTCGACTTTCAGCTAAAGCTCTATCGAGGTGAAGCTCCATATTTCCTGTACCTTTAAACTCTTCGTACACAAGGTCATCCATCCTACTCCCCGTATCTATAAGAGCGGTAGCAATAATAGTCAAACTTCCGTCGTCTTCGATATTTCTAGCTGCACCGAAGAATCTTTTAGGGGGAAATAGAGCAACTGGATCGAAACCACCAGAAAGGGTCCTTCCTGATGTAGGCATAGTAATATTGTAAGCTCTTGCTAATCTTGTAACACTGTCCATAAGTATCACCACGTTTCCACCCATCTCAACTTTTCTCTTTGCTTTCTCAAGTGCAAGCTCCGCCACCTTACAGTTGTCTTCAGGTCTTTCATCAAAGTTTGAAGCAAACACTTCACCCTTGACCCTCCTTTGGATCTCAGTCACCTCTTCAGGTCTTTCACCCACAAGTACAACCATGAGCTCAACATCTTTATTATTCTCGGTAACTCCGTTTGCAATATCTATCAATAGCCATGTTTTACCAGCCTTAGGTGGAGAGACGATGAGACCTCTTTGACCATAACCAATAGGTGATAAAAGGTCTATCATCCTTGTAGATAGAATATCTGATTCTGTTTCAAGCTTCATTTGTCTGTCAGGATGAATAGGAACTGATCTATTAAACTGTATTCTCTTTATCATTTCCATAGGATCCTTATCCCAGACCATATCTACTCTAAGAAGACTAAGATATTTCTCGTTCTCTTTAGGAAGTCTCGCTGGACCACAAACAAGATCTCCCGGTCGTAGACCGAATTTCTTAATTTGTGTTCCCGAGATATATACATCTTTATCTCCCTCTTTCAAACCGTCTGTTCTAAGAACCCCATGGGTCTTATCATTCATAATATCAAGATGGCCACTCACGTATTTATATCCTTCTTTTTCACTTGCTGTAGCAAGTAATTTCTTTATTAATTGAGATTTATCGTCGTCTTTAGTGGTTTTAACACCAAATTTTTTCAAAACTTCTGTCAACTGCTTTGCAGTTTTATCCTTTAAGTCGCTATAGTTCAATGGAGTAGGTATTAAATATTAATTGTTTGATATTTTGGGAAACAAATGTGGAAAATTCCAATTAGAGTATATTGCCCGCAGAAAAACATGTCAAATAAAAATATGAAAAATTGTCCTGCAATTGTCGATGAATCCGAAGGATGAATCGCCAGAATTGCAAGGATCCCGTACAACGGGATCTAAATACAAATTAGAAAAGAAAAACGGGATCGGTACTGCCCCAACCGACCCCGACTTTTATTGCATTTGTTGCAACAGTAGTCGAAGTGCAATCCTAAATAATCAGAATTGCTTCCCGTATGAGGATGTTTACGAGCTTTTCCAACGGATCAGTACTAGTCAATTAAACTAAACCAAACCGTGGGAAAAATCCGTAAAAAAATTGCAGGCTTTTCCGAGGGACCAGTACTAGTTTATTCAACTAGACCAAACCCTGGGAGAAACCTGCAAATACAATATTTAAATGAGCAGATTGACATATTTTACCCTATAACCTTTTTTCCGTCAATCCTCTAACTAGTTGTCCACATACAGTAAACCATTCCCTGTATGATTTGTCAACATCACAAAACAACTATATGTAAGGATACAACTACAATGTATCAGAAACAAACATAGGGTGTCAATATCCCTAATGGTACGAATACTGGAGATAAAACATGCATGTTACGAATAGGAATAAAAGGTTAAAGTATTAAGCCTTAAGAATTGTGGAGAGCGACGAACTACCCTTTTTAGAGGAAACAAACACCATCTTTCTTCTAGATACATCAGATTTAATTTTATTTTGAAATGGTACCTCCCTCACCTCACCAGAAAGACCAACCTCTCCTACATATACCGATCTATCTACAGAGACGTCAAGTTTTGCTGATACAATGGCTTTACAAACAGCCAAATCTATAGAAGGATCCTTAAGATTTAAACCTCCCATTACATTCACAAATACGTCTTCGCCGCTAAGGTTTATCCCCGCTCTTCTAGTCAAGACCACGCAAAGCATCTCTAGTCGAGACTTAGCAAATCCGGTAGGAAGTCTTCTGGGGAACCCAAATGCTGCAGGGGAAGTAAGAGCCTGTATTTCTACAATCAATACCCTACTACCCTTGTAGACCGCAGACAATGACACCCCTACACTATTTGTTTTGTTCGAAGACTCTATCAACCTGGTTGGGTCATCGATGCTTTCAAGTCCATTTGTTGTCATTTCAAACAATCCCACCTCATCTGTTGGTCCAAATCGGTTTTTCATACATCTTAAAACTCTATACAGTCCCTCTTCATCTCCTTCAAAATAGAGAACTGTATCAACTACATGTTCTATCACCTTAGGACCTGCAACTACTCCTTCTTTTGTCACCTGCCCAACAATAACCATAGGAATACGGTTTTTCTTTGCAACACGAGTTAGCCTCATTCCACACTCCCTCACCTGGGAAATGCTACCAGAAAAGCCAGAAATATCACTGGTACTCAAAGACTGAATCGAATCTACCACTATAAACTTAGGACTATTTTCTTCTATCGCCGATATCACCTTATCTACATCCGTCTCCTCTGTAACACTAATTCCACTGGCTTTTGATGATCCCTTTATTCGATCAAGTCTATTTGATAGTTGTCCGATGGACTCTTCTCCACTTATGTATAAAACAGATTTTCCAAGTTTTACACATAGCTGAAGAATCAATGTGGATTTTCCTATACCTGGCTCTCCACTAAGAAGGACAACCTGTCCTTGTACTAAACCACCTCCAAGTACTCTATTAAACTCTGATATGTGAGTGGTCATCCTTTTACTATGAGACTTTTTTGATGAATTGAAATATTCCATCTTTGCGGGTTTTGCCCTATTTGTTTTCTTAGTAATTACTTCTTCTTTTTCTTTCAACGACCCCCACTCCCCACAGCTGGGACACTTTCCAGACCACTTCAAACTTTCATACTGGCAATCTGAACAAACAAAACTCATTTCTTTTTGTCCGACAAAACTAATTTATCTTTTTTGGTTGTCACAGATACATATATTGTCTTCATTTTTCCTTTTCCCCTAATTTCGTCTATCCCAGTTTTCAGTAATTGTTTTGCTACTGCCGTTTCAAGTTCATCTTGAATTACCCTTCTTAATGGCCGAGCTCCATATTCTTCGTTAAAACCTCTACCAGCAATGTAGTTTCTGGCCTTAGCATCTATCTTTACCACAATATTCTGATCGGATAGTCTAGTATTTAACTCCTCTACAAGAATATCCACTATTCCTTTAGCATCTTTTGGAGTAAGTGCTCTAAATATTACAATGTCATCCAACCTATTCAGAAGTTCAGGAGAAAGAGTATCCTTCAACTCTCTTAACAAAACCTCTTTCATTGAGGAATATGCTTGATTCATTTCTTTGTCTGAGGCTACCTTCTTTTTTTCTCCCTCGAAACCAAGTACTTTATCCTTCTTTATCTCTCCTGCTCCAATATTTGAAGTAAGAATAATCACAGTATTTTTAAAGTTTACCCTCCTGCCTTTTGCATCTGTAAGATGACCATACTCAAGAATCTGAAGCAGAATATTTAAAACATCCATGTGAGCCTTCTCAATCTCATCAAAAAGTATTACACAATGAGGATTCCTTCGTACTTTTTCGGTCAGTTGACCTCCCTCAGTATACCCAACATATCCAGGAGGAGAACCAATCATCTTTGAAACACTGTGCATTTCCATATACTCACTCATATCAACCTGGATTAATCTATCCTCGTCTCCAAATAATGTCTCGGTCAGTACTTTTGCAAGCTCGGTCTTTCCGACTCCGGTAGGACCGAGGAATAGAAATGACGCCCAAGGTCTTTCTCCACTCGTAATACCTGTCCTTGCCCTCTTAATCGCGTCCGCAACTTTCCCCACAGCCTCAGACTGACCAATCACTTTCTTTGAAATGATGCCATCCAATCTAACTAATTTCGAAGCTTCAGAAGATCCAAGTGTCGTAAGAGGTATACCAGTCCATCTTGAAACAACCTTCCTTACGATATCAGAATTAACATGAAATCTAATGTCAGAAAGCTTCTTTCCTCTCTCCTTTTCAATTCCCGATATGAGTTCTTCGAGCTCTTCCTCACTTTGTCTAAGAATAGATGCCTTATCAAGATTACCTTCCTTTACCGCTCTTTCTTTTTGCTGAGTGACTTCCTGATACTTTTTCTTTGCATCACTTAAATCCTTATATTTCCCCTCAATCTCTAATCTTCTTGCAGCCGAGGCCTCATCCATAAGATCAATAGCCTTATCAGGAAGGTATCTATCACTCACATATTGATCAGAAAGTTTTACTGCATATTCTATTGCCTCATCTGTGATTATTACTCCGTGGTGATTCTCCAGTAGAGGTCTTGTTTTCTTCAAAATTTTTATCGAATCTTCAACACTTGCTTCTTCAATATCAATTTTTTGGAATCTCCTACTCAATGCCACATCATCCTCAAAATACCTATTGTAATCAACTAATGTCGTAGCTCCAATACACCTGAACTTTCCATTCACCAAAGCAGGTTTCAATATTCCAGCAATATCCATACCCCCACCGGCTATTTGTCCGTATCCCAAAATATTATGTATTTCATCAATGAAAAGAATAATATCTGGTGAATTCGAAACTTCATTAATAATCGCTATCATCTTCTCTTCAAGATCACCTCTCATCTTACTTCCAGCAAGTACACCTGATATATCTAAAGTTATAATTCTTGTATTTCTAAGAGATTCTGGCACCTTCCCTGAGACAATCTTTTGTGCCAAACCTTCAACAAGAGCAGTTTTTCCTACTCCAGCCTCACCCACAATTACCGGATTATTCTTCCTTCTTCTGGAGAGAATATTAATTACCTCATCCAATTCTTCCTCTCTTCCAACAAGAGGATCTAGTTGTCCAAGCCTAGCCATGTCAGTAAGATCTTGCCCAAAGATATCAAGAACTGATGGATTTCTATCCTGACCAACAGAGGGCTTCTTTGATAAAATACCAGACGGGTAACTAGTATACTCAAATATCATTTTTTGAATACTTGATAATCTTACACCAGATCTCTCAATATCTCTCACAAAATCCCAATCCGAATTTTCTAAAATAGCGAGAAGGATATGCTCAGTTCCTACATAAACATGATGCCTAGATTTTGCTATGCTAAATGCTCGACTAACAACTATCTTGACATCCCTTGATAAAACAAGGTTTTTAAGCGCACGCTTTTTTTCAAAAAATGACCTCTTAAAGCCGGGAATGTACTTTGAAATAAGTTCATCTATATCAATTCCAGATGCAGTTACGATTCGTGATGCGATTCCTTCTCTTACAAGAAGAAGCCCAATAAACAAATAAAGCGGTTGGATAAATTTTGAACTCAATAAATCAGTAACTTCAGCTGAGTACTTTAAAGCCAATTTGCTATTTGTAGTTAGGCGTGTGAAAGGTTTTCCCATACAGTGGGATTATAATCTATACCCTCTTGAGACTCAAACCAAGATGTCTTTCTGTCTTTGAAATAGACAAAATTTTTACTTGAGCTTTGTCACCCTCTTTTACAATATCATGAGGATCTTTTACGAGCTCATTTGACATTTCAGAGATATGGACGAGTCCGTTTAATCCTTCGCCAATTCTCACGAATGCACCATAATGCACAACTTTCTGTACCTCTCCGTCAACTACGTCCCCTATTTTATACTTGGAAATTGCATCTGCCCATGGATCGTCTTGAAGTCTCTTAATACTGTAAGCAACTCTCTTTCCTGCATCGGAGATCCCAAGAACTTGAACCTTAACAATATCTCCTACTTTGAATAGAGATCCAGTATCGAGTACTTTATCCCATGATAGTTCGGAGAGATGGACCAAACCTTCCAAGCCACCAGCATTTACAAAGACTCCGTATGGGGCAATACCACTAATCTTCCCCTCGAGAATATCTCCATCCTTGATCTTCTTCAGAGTCTCTTCTCTTTTCTTAATATCCCTCTCCTGAGTCACCATTTTTTCAGAGAGAATTATTCTGTTTTTCTCCCTGTCTAATTCAATGATACCAGTCTTTATCTTCTCACCAACCAGAGAGGAAAGTCTATTCTGAACCTCTTTTGAAATATCTCTACCAACAACCCTTTTGCCATCAGGATATACTCTTGAAGCATCAAGTTGAGATGTAGGAATAAAACCTCTAATACCCTCGCCTAACTCACATATTACTCCCCCATTATTTGATTCCACAACAACTGCCTCTATGATTTCGTTGCTCTTTCTTACACTCTCCAAATCAAGCCACTGTCTTGCAGATTGAGTCCTTCTGAGTGAAAGAACCAACCTACCTTCATCATCTTCTGGAGTTACAACAAAAACCAATATTTCGTCACCAATTTTCATATTCTCTGCATCACCTGTTTCGGTCTTTAGCTCTCTTCCAGCAATAATTCCTTCCGATTTATAACCTACATCAACCAGTATAGAATCAGGTTTAACGTCTACTACCCTACCTTTTACTATGTCACCGGGTGAAATTTTTTTAGGAAAATTGTCACTATCGTTTAGATAGTTTTCGAGTTGGACGGTTAATTCGTCTTTTGTTTGCTTACTATTAACTTTCTTCGTGTTTTTTGATCTAGTTGGCATCTCATGATGACCACCTTTCTTTTGAGTATTTTTTTTCGATTTCGAATAATTTGAAACCGTGCGATTATATAATTCTGTTGTAATAATTACAACAAACTCTATATGTCTTCGAAATATCCTATAACCATAAATGTTTTATGCTAATACGTAAACATCTATCCTACTTAGACTACAACCGAAGCTGTAGTTTACAAGATATTTCAAAGTCCTGACGGCGACCTATTTTTCCGCAGCCGCGAAGCTGGAGTATCTTAGGCGATGGAGCGTTTTACTTCTGAGTTCGGGATGGGTTCAGGTAGTACCACTCCTCTACAGCCGCCAGGCTAGATATCGCTATAATAGTAATATTTAGTCTGACGACAATAATTTCAAATTTTCAAAGTGCATACACTCTCAAAATTGGATAGAAAACAAATCATAAATGCGATCGATCTATTAGTATCTCTCGGCTCAACTCTTTGCAGAGCTTACACCTGAGACCTATCAACGTCGTAATCTTCGACGGATCTCTCCCCGCCAAAGGCGGGATGGATATCTAATCTTAGGATGGGCTTCGTACTTATATGCTTTCAGTGCTTATCCCAAGCCAACGTAGCTACCCAACAATGCTCCTGGTGGAACAGCTGGTACACCAGAGGTTGACTCACCCCGATCCTTTCGTACTAGGGGCAAACTCCCTCAAATATCCTACGCCCATACCGGATAGAGACCGACCTGTCTTACGACGGTCTGAACCCAGCTCACGTGCCGCTTTAATGGGCGAACAGTCCAACCCTTGGGGCCTTCTCCAGCCCCAGGATGCGACGAGCCGACATCGAGGTGCCGAACCGCGCCGTCAATGTGAACTATCGGGCGCGACTAGCCTGTTATCCCCGGGGTAGCTTATCTCCGTTAGCAATGGCGATCCCACGATCAACCATAGGGTCACTTTGACCTGCTTTCGCAACTGCTCGAGGTGTCCCTCTTACAGTAAAGCCATCTTATGCCAATGCACTCTTCATCCGATTTCCATCCGGATTGAGATGACCTTTGCACGCTTGCGGTACTCTTTAGCAAGCAACCGCCCCAGTCAAACTGCCTGCCACACGCTGTCTTTGCACCGGATAACGGCAACAAATTAGAAACACAAAGTCAAAAGGGAGGTATTACACTGACGACTCCACCTCAGCTGACGCCAAAGTTTCAAAGTCTCCCTCCTATTCTCTACAATCAACAATATGTTCCAACATGAAGCTGCAGTAAAGCTCCACGGGGTCTTTTTGTCCTGGTATGGGTAGGCCGCATCTTCACAGCCATTTCAATTTCGCCGGGCACCGTGTTAAGACAGTGCGTGAATTGTTACACCTTTCGTGCAGGTCACTAATTAAGTGACGAGGGATTTCGCTACCTTAGGACCGTTATAGTTACAGCCGCCATTCACTAGGGCTTCGGTCGCTAGCTTTCCCCGCAAGCGGGGAAACCAACTTCCTTAACCTTCTAGCATTGGGCAGGTGTCAGCACCTATACATCGTCTCACGACTTAGCAGGCACCTGTAGTTTTGATAACTAGTCATTCACGCCATTTACCTGCGACCATAATCAGCAACAACAATAAAGTGTCGCTGTATGGCCCCCTTTATTCCGAAGTTACAGGGTCAATTTGCCGAGTTCCTTAACACAGCCTCACCCGTATCCCTTAGTATCTTAAACTAATCCACCAGTGTCGGTTTGCGGTACGGTTATCTGAATCCTTAAAAGTCTCGCGAACGAGACAACACTTAGAGGTTTTTCCCGGAACAAGAGTTTTATGTATCGCCTCCCCCGAAGGTTCAGCTTTGCATCACAGCTCGATTTCATCCCGCAAGCGGGAAACGCATCTCCGGATTTGCCAGGAGACACTCTCTTACTGCTTGCACCTAGACCTATCTAGGCACATAATACCCCTCATTCGTCACCCCATCGCTAAAAACAGACAGTGCAGGAATATTAACCTGCTGTCCATCGCCTACGCCTTTCGACCTCAGCTTAGGACCGACTAACCCATGGTTGACTGCCATTGCCATGGAAACCTTAGATTTTCGGGATCCCAAGTTTTCATTGGGATTGCGCTACTCATACCGGCATTCTCACTTCTATACGCTCCAGCAACTCCTTACGGGTCACCTTCACAGCTAATTCCCTGCTAACTCATAGCACGACTATCGCACTATAAGTTAGCAGGGCATGTATAGAACGCTCCCCTACCACTATCCGCCAAAGGCGGACAATTCAGTGTTTCGGTAATGGACTTAGCCCCGTTATATATTAAGCGCAAAATCTCTTGACCAGTGAGCTATTACGCACTCTTTAAAGGATGGCTGCCTCTGAGCCAACCTCCTGGCTGTTTAAGAAATTTTACTTCCTTTTCCACTTAGTCCATATTTAGGGACCTTAACAACTGATCCGGGCTGTTTCCCTTTCGAACGCTGGAACTTAGCTCCCAGGTTCTGACTCCTAAAGAATTCTCACTAGGATTCGGAGTTTGAATAGATGGAGTAAGCTTGCGCCCCTCCGATCTAATCAGTGCTCTACCCCTAGAGATTCACCT
>JBDRHV010000030.1:0-5656 GCA_043816465.1 bacterium
TTCCTGGAGAACTCTATATGTGACATTGGTTTTTCTTTGTACAATTCACACCATAAATCGTGAGCCATTTTCAGTGTTTTATTATGAATTGTGTGTTTATTTCCGTACACACAACAAGTTTCCATAAATTCACTGAGGATATCCATTTCATCCCGGTAGTCTGCAGTGGCAGCCATAATTTCAATAGGGATTTCAAGTCCTTCTTTTTGCCATCGTAAACTACCTTCAAGGGCCCAGTTGAGAATTCCTGTCAGCTCTTGACTCAGTTTGGATTCTAGATTTTTATCTTGGTCTTTATCTTCGATTTTTATAGTGAAGGGTATCAATCGTATCCTTCTCCATATCGCATGGTCTGAGCCTCTTATATTTGGCTTGTGGTTTGTTGCATAGAAGAGTTTGAATTGCGGCAAAAAGTCAAAGAATTCTTGATGAAGGAACCGAGCAGTAATTGTTTCGCCACCGGTGATCTGTTTTACCAATGATTCAGCCAGGTTCTTACCTTCTTCTCCTTCCGCAGATGCAACCAGTCGTGCGCCGGCTAAACGGGCAATGTCGTTGTTGACACCCCTATCACTCTTTTTTGATAGAAGAGATTCTGGTGGAATTCTTGTTGCGAAATCTCCAACAACTTTGCTCACGACCTCCAGGAAGGTAGATTTACCGTTACTTCCCACACCATATAAAATGAATATACATTGCTCCCTGGTTGAACCTGTCAGTGAATATCCAACGGCTTTCTGCAAGAAGTCAACCAGGTCCTGGTTATGGTCCATCATTTGATCAAGGAAGGCTAACCACATTGGGCACTTTGTATCTGGGTCAAAATTAATATCAACGATTTTTGTATTATAATCTTCTCTGCTGTGTGGTCTTGGTTTTCCACTTGTTAAATCAATTGTGCAATTGTTAACTGGTAAAATCCAGCTATTACAATCAAATTCTTCTGGTAAAATTGGTATTATCGATTCGCTCATAGCTAATTCTACAATTCCTTTTATTCTCGAACACGATTCACTTTTCAATGCATGTGTTGCTGTTCGTCTTCGTTCTGCATCGTTTTCAATGTTACCTGCTTCGTGATACATGCTGCGAACTGTTTGTTTTGCTCGCTGCACTATTTGTCCTTTATTATCTTTTTCCCATTTCTTTCCAGTCCATATAATCCATTTTTTCCATGGAAAACAATACCTTACCTCCGTTCCAAATAATCGCACAAGTCTCTGAGCGTTCCCTACATCTGATAGAAGTGGGGGGTCATCGGGTGGATTCACAATATCAGTCATAGTGATCCCAGGCGCTGTTAAAATATAATTTTCAATTCTTTTTCAGATGTATCTTTAATATTACATGCAATCGGAGTGTCTTCTTTTTTTAATCCATAGTTTTGGACTGCAGGTGCTGGTATTCTCACATAAAATGAGCCACCTATCTCTAGAATAGTAGTTTTTAAAATCATAATACCCTCAAGATGTGTTTAGGATATTTAACCTTTCTGTTATGAGATTATTTATATTTCAATCCCATATCCATCTCCTGATAATGATTAAAAAAATCAATGATGTCCCCCAGTGCGACCAGATGAAAAAGGACAGCGGTGGGTAAAAAAATGGTGCCGTCGTACCGTTCACCAACCACACCGTGCAAACAATAAAGCAGGTCATGTGGATTAAAAAGAATACATTCCAAACAGTTTTAGTGAACTGATTCATATCCCCCCCTCTGTACCATTATTTAACCTTCAGTTTCATCAATTATGATGCCACCACAATTTTTTCAAGACCACTCATCTGATACTGTAATAATCCAACGACATCTTCAGTCAGTTTCGATACTCCACTGCACCAACCGGAAATTTGGTTTGGGGTACAGTTATTGCAATACACGTCTGGATCTACACCTAGATTTTTTAGATATTCTCTTCTTTCACAAGTCAATTTATTCACCTTCTTTTAATTTTCGAATTTTCATTCTCCAGTAATCTTGTTTAAGTTCTGCTGTATTCATATTCAAAGTATGGAGTTGGTCTGCATCGTAATTTCTTGCATCCCAGTATTCAGATTCGTCCATTTAGATCACTCTTTTGTTCGAATCCATCACAGCTTATCAGCCACACTGGATCGAAATTATGCGGCCAGATAAAGTATCCTTGTTTGATTCCCAGCTTAGCTCCTTCAACTTTTGCTTCTTTGTTTGTACATGATTTGTGGGCATCGCCTGGCACATTCCTTACAAATTTACATTCATAGCAGTTTGGTTTTTCACTCATATTTATTCCTTCCGTTTACTAATTATCATGTTCTGCTTCAAATTTAGCTTGGTATTTTGCACGAGCTAAGTCACATTCTATGCATCTACATTCGCAGCCGTGATCAGGCAGTTCTTTTTCAATTCCTTTTATCACTCTACATGCGATCCAATATTGGTTTCCGCAGCTGCATATTGACGGCATACTTGTGACTGCAATTATTTTTTCTCCACATTCGCAGTGTAATTCAGCTGCAACGTAGCCGCCACTCCATTTTATTTTAGTCTTTTCTGTGATATCTTTTTCGTCCATTTGTGTTCTCTCCATTCTGGTTTTGGTTTTGTTCTTCCTACATCACATGTCTTGCAGGATGTATGTCTCAAACATAGCAATCTGATATCGGCGCTAAGTGAATTTTGCCGTTCTTTACATATTTCTCGTTTTGCTTCTACTGATTTTACTTTTTCTTTGAATTCATTGATGTATTGAGACACCATTGCAGTTGAACAGTTTAATTCAGTTACAATCTCGCTACTTTTCATGCCGTGTATGTGCCTATCCAGGATTTGTGGCCTCAGTTTTGATGGTACATTCCCTTTCATCAGTTACCTCTCTTGGTTCGTATTTCTCACATTTGCACACATTGTCATCTCCTGGACCCCATCCGAACATTATGTCTTCTTCAGCGACAACATCACACGTCGGGGCTTCCTTTTTACATGATTCGCAAAGGTGTCTGAATGGGCCGTATTTGTATTTTTTGGCAATTTCGTTCATTGCTTCAATTTGTGTGTCCCCTCTTAATTCCTCATTCATTCCAGTTGTGTCTGGTTGTAGCTGCATACATTGTGCAATAATTTCGAAGTTGTGTTCTTTAAAGAAAGCACTGTCTTCTTCATTAGATGTTATTTTATCCATATCGAATTCCATTTTATGTCTCCTTGATAAAATAAATGAAGGTCAGTTAATTGACCTTCTTGATCTCTCCGTCTTCGATGTAGATCCCCATATTTCCAGATCCATCTACCTTCTCGAGGAAAAGCTGATATCCATGTTCTGCAGCCATTTTGGACACTTCAGCTATGCTGTCATCGTCCAACAGGCTTGCATCGGTTATCCATAGGGTCTTTAATGTAGGATTTATTGCCATTCCAATTCCTACTGATATTCTGATCTTCTCACCATCAGATCGCTGGGATAATGGTAATCCTTCAAATGTGATACCGGTTTCATCGAATCCAAGGCCTGGGACTGGCATGTTTGCATTTTCCATTACATTTGTTTTGGTTTCATCGATTAACTTGAGCTCGTCTGTTGCTATTCCAGCTTGTTTAGTCAGTTCAAGGATATCCCCAATCAGTTTATTGCAGGTTTGTTTTTCCCGGATCATCCGGTTCGTTTCCTGAATACTCGCTAATTTGAGCTTGAACAGTTCAGGATCTGGTGGAACGTTGTTTCTTCTATGGAGCTCAGTTTCCGCTCTACGAGATCCCAGATCTACGATTTCTTTTGCGATAGAGTCCATTTGGGATTGCATCAGTTGGATCTTCTCATGCTTCTGTTTTATGGCTTGTTCCATTGATTCAATTGCGCGTTGAGCGTTTGTGTCTTCATTTTGCAGAGTCATTGCTGTTTGATATTTCGTCATCAACTCTGTTGAATCTTCTTCAACATCAGGCAGGTCTGGATGTGATGGGATTGCATCCTTTTGGGCATTCAATGATTTTATCTGCCGGTTTAGGTGAGTTCTTTGATCAAAGATAGTTTTTCTTTTCAAATCCATTTCATCTAGATCTACAGGGATGTCACATAGCTTTAGCAGAGTTTCCTTCTGCTGTTTTGCATCCAGGTTAGCGAACTCAAGAGGGTCAAATCCAATGTGCCCTCTAAACTTATCCAACATAGCCTGTGGGCTTTTGAACACCATTCCTTCAGAGTTCGAGATCTGAAGTGATGATCTTTCGTTGGTGAAGCTCCTTGTTACAGTGATGTCTCCCAGATCCAGCACTACTTTCCCTGATGTTTCACCACGTTTTACTGGCTCTACTGTTTTGCTCAATACTTTTCCATCGAGAGCAAATTCAATCGCTTTTAAAAAGTTTGATTTTCCAGCACCGTTTTTTCCTGATATAATTACAGTGCCATTGTTCAGTTCAACATCGATTGCTGACATGTTCAGAGTGTTCTGTGCTGTCAGTCTTACGATGTGCATTGGTTTTTGTGATTCTTCGTTCATATTTTCACCTTTAAAATGTTGCATCCTGGCATTTTTGGCATAATCCTGAAATGGCATATTCTTTTCTACTTAGCTCATCTCTGAATTCTCTTATCGGTTGTTCACAAATAGGACATTTACCTTTTTGTTTTAATAATGCTTCTTGTGGAAACATTCTGTTTATTGGTTTCATTGTCATGCCCACATTTTCTGCAGTTCATGTTCAGGCATTACTGCTATTTTCCCACCGATTGTTTCAAGTTCAACCTGCACGTCTATATTTTGGACGTACTTTGCAGTTGCCGTGACAGCGTTTGCCAGGCCCCACTGTGTTGGGTCAGCACCGGTCATGAAGTGGTTTATGAGGTCCTTTTTCAGATCTTGGTTCATGTTGAACTTCGTTACGATATTATCAATCGTGAGTGTTGGATCTTCAATTGGAACTTCAGTTCCTCGTCTTACCTGGTCTACCCATTTTGCGAAGGTTGCCGGGTTGAAGGTTGACTTGATTGTGTCTCGTACCTGCAGCCAGGTTGCTTGATCAAGTGCAGATCTGGTCTCTTGTGACCAATCAATCACACCAGATTCTTTTTGAGCTCCAAGATGAATCTTTTTAATTGCAGATTCACCTATCATCCCGTTTGTGCAGATCAGCCTCAGCATGAATGGGTCTACACGGAATGCACCATCACCCACTTCGCTGTTCCTCATTACTACACCAGGTATTACAGTGTCACCAGCTTTGATCTCATCGATTGTATGAGGGACAACGGCTTTTACATACATGTTTGTCTCGCTGAGATCTGCACGATGTATCTCTGCACCTACATCTTTGAACGTTTCAAGTGCCTGGAACAGCAGGTCGTGGTTGTCAAGGATTCTGTATCGATCTGATAGGAATGCCCTTACGTTTCCGTCCATTACCCTGACCAGCCGTCTTTCCTTATCTCCAATCCATTCATTGATGTTTATGGCAAGCAAGTCCGGATGACCATCTTTCATTGTGTCATAATATTTCTTAGGTATTCCAGTCTTAGAGGCTATCTGACTGTGTGCGAAATCCGTCATAGGGTACAGTGATGGATACCCGTTTGTATCGTTTGGATCTGGCATTGATAATTTTACCACACCTTTCGTATCAGGTATAGCACGCAGTTGCCTTGAGTCCACTACGATATCTAATCTTGAATCTTTTT
>JBDRHV010000031.1:0-3359 GCA_043816465.1 bacterium
CCCCATATCTAAAAGCATGTCTTTCTTTGATCTTAAAAAGGATGAAAAGAGATAAAGATGCTGTACTTGTTCTTGATAGTATAATGGATAGTGCAGTAACAAAAGAAGATCAAGGGACATTCTGGACTCCCGAAGATCGTGGATGGTTATGGTATAACGATAATATAGAATCTCATGCTTTTGTTCTTAGAACACTTCAGGAGATAAAACCTCAGGATAAAAAACATATTGATGGACTTGTTCTCTGGCTTTTGCTTAATAAAAAAATGAATCAATGGAAGTCAACCAAGGCAACTGCAGAAGTTATATATTCACTTGTATATACCATGCATAAACAAAAATCGTTGGCAGTAAAAGAGGTTGCAGAAGTAAACATTGGCAAAATCAAAAAACAATTTATTTTTGAACCAGATGTTTATACTGGAGGCCAAACACAGGTTATTGTGAAAGGCAAAGATATACAGCCAAAAGAGATGGCTAAAATAAAAGTAAATAAAACAGGTAAAGGCTATATGTTTGCATCCATGACATGGCATTATTCTACTGAAAAATTACCAAAAGAAGCACGAGGAGATTTTCTCTCTATTACAAGAAAATATTATCTCAGAATTCATCAAGGTAAAGAGTACGTTCTCAAGCCAATAGAAGAGGATGCACAGATAAATATAGGAGATCAAGTAGAAGTACATCTAAGTATTAGATGCAAACACCCAATGGAATATGTACACTTAAGAGATCCAAGAGGTGCAGGTTTCGAGCCAACCAAAAATATAAGTGGACATCACTGGGATCTTGGAATTTACTGGTACGAAGAAACAAAAGATTCTGGAACAAATTTCTTTTTTGAACAACTACCTCAAGGTGAATACAATTTCAAATATCGCTTACGAGCAACAATGGCTGGCAAATTTAGGGTAGGTCCTGCGACAATACAAAGCATGTATTCTCCAGATTTTGCGGGCTTTTCAAGTGGTATCAAATTAGATATAAAATAAAAAAAGAGCTGGTATTACCAGCTCTTAGATGGCAGCGAGATAAAAAAATGACCAAACGTTAAGTCATCAATTGAAATTTCTTAAAGAAAGGAATATATGGAAACGAAAATTCGACTAGGCATTAGTACATGTTTACTTGGTGAAAAAGTACGGTATGATGGTGGTCATAAACTGGACAGATATTTACGAGATACATTGGGACAGTATGTGCAATACATTCCCGTTTGTCCTGAAGTGGAATGTGGGCTTCCTACTCCAAGAGAATCAATGCGTCTTGTCGGTGATCCTAAAGCTCCAAGGCTTATGACCGTAAGATCCCAGCTTGATCTTACTGAAAAAATGATTGAGTGGACTAGGATAAGAGTTCGGGAACTTGAATTAGAAAATCTTTGCGGATTTATTTTTAAAAGCAAATCTCCGAGTTCTGGTATGGAAAGAGTAAAAGTATATAATGAAAAACAAATGCCTGAAAAAATAGGTGTTGGTATTTTTGCACGTGCCTATATGGAGCATTTTACTCTTTATCCTGTTGAAGAGGATGGTCGTATGCATGATCCAATACTTCGTGAAAATTTTATCGTCCGCATTTTCGCATTCAAAAGATGGCGAGATCTTCTTTCTGAGAAAAAAACTCGAGGAAATATTGTAGAATTTCATACAAAACACAAATTATTAATCCTTGCTCACAGTGAAAAAATCTTTCGAATCATGGGAAAACTTGTAGGAAATCCTAAAGAAGTAACGGTTAATGAACTCTATGAACAATATCAAAATCTTCTCCTTGAAAGTCTTTGCTACAAAACAACAATTCGGAAAAATGTAAATGTACTTCAACATGCAATGGGATATTTTAAGAAAATTCTCTCCAGTGATGAGAAAACAGAGCTTCTTGAAATTATAGAACAATACAAAAATCGCTATGTCCCTCTTATTGTTCCCATAACACTTCTGAATCATTATGTACGAAAATATGATCAAACATATCTCAAACAACAATATTATCTCTCTCCTCATCCTATTGAATTACAGCTTCGAAATCATGTATAGTACATTTTATAACCTAACTAGGAAACATCGTTGGTAGTAAAAACTGGCTCATCTTCATCTTTATAGAATTGAATTATTTGCAATCAAATACCTTTTTTACTGTGTTTCTCAACTCGCACAAGTCGTATACATTTTGACCTTTTATGATTTTATATTCACTGTATTTTATTTTAATTACTACAAGAGTATATTCAATATAGTTTTAAGATCAAAGATATAAAATAAAAAAGAGCTGGTATTACCAGCTCTTAGATGGCAGAATGAATTGTTCATTCATCTGATAAATTCATAAATAATATAATTTCATTTTGAAGAATTAACTTAATGCTTTTTCAGTACTCATTAAATCATCAACAATTTCTCTTGCTTTATCAAGTCGAACTTGACCACCTTTTATTAATTTTTCAACAACAATCTCAACTTTATCTAATGGTGCTCCGGCTGTAATAGCAAAGTTTCTTGCGTGAAGAGACATGTGTCCTTTTTGTATTCCTTCATCAGCAAGTGCTCTAAGTGCACCAAGATTTTGTGCCAGACCAACAGATACAATAATTCCGCCTAATTCATCAGCGGTAGTAATACCAAGTATTCTTAAGTTAGCTCTTACGGTAGGATGGCTACCGACTGCACCTCCTACAATTCCAACAGCCATTGGCATTTCAAGTGTTCCAACCAGATCACCATCTTTATTCTTTTCCCAGGATGTGAGAGATTTATAATCACCAGTGATAGATGCATATGTATGAGCTCCGGCTTCAAGAGCTCTTGTATCTTGACCTAATGCCAAAGCAACAGCAATAATTCCGTTCATTATACCTTTGTTATGTGTTGAAGCTCTAAAAGGGTCAGCATTTGCAAAATGATATGCTGAAATAATTCTATCAACAATTTTTTCTCCACCCAACATGTCTTTATTGAATACAGCATATGATCTAGCAAGGCGATATATTGCTAAATTTGAAAGTATTCTCAAACAAACATGTCCTTTTGATACATTTTCAATGTACGGAGCTAGAGCTTCAGCCATTGTATTAACAGCATTTGCACCCATTGCATCTTTGCAATTTACAAGTAAATGGCAAATAACCATTGGACCACTTTGGCTATCTATTACTCTTACTTCTATATCTTTTGCACCACCACCAAATCCAACAAGTATAGGATCTTGCTCGTTTGCAATTCTTAGAATTTCTTTCTTGTTTGCAAGAATTCGCATTTTTGCCCCAAAAGGATCGATAACATTTGTTACCTGAATTTGAGCAATCATAATTGGATCAGTATTACTTGTTGTAAATCCACCCCCTGCTTTTGCTATTT
>JBDRHV010000032.1:0-2062 GCA_043816465.1 bacterium
ATGTAATGTCTTCTGATAAAGAAAAAGAAGCGCCTCTCCATTATCTTTCAATACTCTGGAAACTTCACCCAAACTCTTCGATAAATCTGATGAATGCAAAACAGCCATTGAATAAACAAGATCAAATTGATTATCTGCAAACACCAAATTCTCTGCGTCTCCAACTTGGAATTTAACATTACTCAATGTGTTATTTTGTTTGGCTACTTTGATTGCTTCAGGAGAAATATCTATTCCAATTACTTTAGCACCCTTCTTTCCAAATGCAACACTGTCCACTCCATTCCCACATCCAATTTCCAACACATAAAGTGTTTTGGGATCTTTTTTGTAATGGCTCAATAATTTATTGACCAACGAAGAAGATTTTGTTTTGTCCCAATGTGGATCATCTCTCCATGCCTGAATCCAATCCTCTTTACTCATTTCTTTAGTCGTTAGCTTCTCTTTGACTTCCTTGACAACCTCTTGGATAAAGGTATCTAATTCTTGTTGGGAGAGGGATTTCTTTTCTTTGCCGCTTGTGATCATCAAAGAATCAATATCCCACTTCTCTTGTAGTGTAATAGCTTTCCCTATCTTTTGTTTCATAGGAGATGAATTTTGCTTCTGAATAATAAATTGGATTTTTTTTGATACATATTCTTCTAATTCAACAATAGTAATTCCTTTTTCTTTCTTTATTGAAGAAACCTTCATTTTAGTCCTTCCAGACAAGATCACCTCTTTTTCATCAGGAACCTCTGAAATATGCGAAACTGATACACCATTATTGGTTTTGGATAACTTAAATACAACACCAATACCTTTAGAAGAATCCTTGCCACCCTCTGCAAAACCAGCCACCGTAAACTTATCTGCCATTTTTTTATCAGATGTCCAAGAACTAATACCATTCATATTAATGTCCTCTCCTGTCTTTATACTTGACAAGAATTTCTCATCGACATTCATACCTCTAAATATTGGTTCTTCTGGTGGCCATTTTGCAGATTTTGCAATAAATGTCTCTATTGTATCTACCGCATTTTTATTTTCTCCACTTCGTATCTCTTTATATCCTCCATCAGAATAAAATACAACTTGCTCAAGCATAATACTTGCTTCCTTTTCATTTGTTTTTGTTTCATTGGCAACAAAAGCAATCTGATCTTTTTCTTTTCTAATTGGCTTTACATGCCCTCTTATTGAATTCATATCTTTTGGGGTTTGAATTGATTCTTTTGGTTTATCTTTCGGTTTCTCAACTGGTTTACCCTTCCCAGCTTCTCTTCTTGCTCTTTCCTGTTTCAGAGTTTCCAATACTTTAAACCGCTGAACAGTGGGAATGCCATTTACCATTGCACGAATTGTTCTATGACCTCTGATACCAGAGCCAACTCCGCCTTTCTCTATAATGCTATCCATCCCTACTCCTTCAAATCATACTTATCTTGTAGATAACAATCTCTCTTCTACTCCTTTAACTCTATCATTAAATGACTTCATCAAAGAAGTCGTAACATCGTCCATTATGTCAGCAAATCTCCTGTCTCCTTCTCTCTTATCAGAATCATATAGATCCAATCTCTTAGTAATCCTCTCTATTTCATCAAATGACTTACCTCCCAACGCAGCAATACCAGCAGAAAGCTCTTCGTCAGATAAACCACTTAAATCTCCACCAGAAGAAGCGGCATCAAGAGCAGATACCCCCAATTCGTCTTCTGTTGGTGCAGATTCGCCAGGCGGTGTTTCAGCACCAGCACCACCAGGAGCGCCAGGAGCAGCAGCCTGACTACCCAATGGAGCAATACCAGCAGACGCCAATGGAATATCACCCCAGTCAACTGGGTCCTTGCCCATCTCTTCTCTTTCTTCGTTAACTGTTGTAACATAACTACCCAAATTGGATGTCCTTTCCCTGAGAGTAAACTCTTTATCTGATGGAATGACCTCATCATAGCCAATAAACAAATTTTCATCATACATAGGCATCAACTTCTCATTGATCTTCTCTTCCAATCTACGAAGACGAGGCTCAATTGTATCCTGCATGTATTGATGCTCTCCAACATACGCA
>JBDRHV010000033.1:0-2356 GCA_043816465.1 bacterium
CATGGGGTGCAAGAGGTCGTCCGTTCAAGTCGGATCACCCCGAGCCAGGGCAGAGAGGAGAAATGAGGTCCTGGGTTCAAGTCCCAGTACCCCGATTTGTGACAGATGAGGGAAAGAGGTCGTCTTGTTTCCCGCAACCCAAGGGTAGCGGGACTAAGGAGTACATCAACTTATCTTTGCATATTGCTTGATTCGTTGTGTACTTGCTGAGCAAGTCGGATCACCCCGATAGTTCCAACTAATTTAATAATCATTTCTAATGATTAAAAAAAATACAAAGGTAATTTTTGAAAATGATGAAAATAGTAGAACCGATGAGCTTGTTGGGGGAATGCCTCTATCAATAGGGGATACAGTTCAGGTACATCGGGATAATCTGAATGTGGTTGATTATGAAGTGATTGACAAGAAGGTTGATTGTTATTTAGGAGGAGAAGATCAAGAAGTGAATATTACTTATAGATTAAGAAGAGTTAATTAGTGTGATGGTTATACCTTTGGGAACAATAATTAATGCAGCGGCAGTGGTAGGTGGGAGTGTGGTAGGAATACTCTTCAGAAATGTGCTTGCCGAAAAATATAAGAAGATAATATTCCAGGGGGTTGGACTGTTTACTATTGCATTGGGTATAGCTATGGCTATTGAGATGGAAAATCCTCTGATTGTTGTTTTTTCAATTATTCTAGGGGGATTGATAGGGGAGGCGATGAATTTGGAGAAACAAATCGAGAACCTTTCTTCAAATTTGAAAACAATGTTGAATATCAAAGGGTCTAAGTTTTCAGATGGGCTAATTACCGCATTTTTGATTTTCTGTATCGGGTCAATGACAATACTTGGCTCGATTCAAGAGGGGATAGGTGAAGGAAATAGTATACTTGTGACAAAATCGATTTTAGACGGCTTTACCTCGATAGCACTAGCATCAACGTTTGGAATTGGTGTGGCCTTTTCGATTATCCCACTGATAATATTTCAGGGAGGTTTAACTTTGTTGTCATCCATTTCAGGGAGACTGTTCACGGAATCTTTGATTGGATATTTATCAAGTGTTGGGGGATTGTTGATTCTGGGAATCGGAATTAACTTGTTGGAAATAAAAAAGATCAAGGTGATTAATCTATTACCATCGTTATTAGTTTTAATAATTTTATACATTCTTTTTATTTAATATGTATGTTCTTGAAGGATATAAAAATAGGGATTTAGTATACGGATTTTCCGAAGTTTCTGATGGGAATATGTCATTCATTTACAGTTCTGCTGACGAGGTAATTGAAAATAGGAAGAAATTATTATCTTCTCTTAAGATATATCCTGAACGAACGGTTACTACTTATGTAGGCCAAAAATTTGATATTGTTCCTGTTTCACCTAGAGATACAGGAAATCTTTTCGAACCTGGTGAAATCATAAAAGCCGATACTCTGGTTACTCATCATAAGAATTTAGCCTTGTTCTTAGTTGTTGCGGATTGTATCCCAATAATAATAACCAATAAGGAGAAGACAATACTTTCAATTGCTCATGTTGGAATTGCTAATACAAAGACTAAATATATTCAGCGAGTTATTAAGAATATTTCAACTGAGTCTAATTCCAGTCCAAATCAACTTGAAGTAATTATTGGGCCATCTCTTCAAAAAGAACATTTCATTTACGAATATTTCGAGGATAAAGATTCAGAAGTGTGGAGAGGCCTTGTTGAAAAGACTGAAGATGGCAAGTTTATGATTGATAACGTAGGGGCGGTGATAAAACAACTTACCGACTCGGGGGTAAAAAAGGAAAATATTTATGACTGTAAAATCGATACTTATACTGATGAAAGATTTTTCTCCCACAAAAAGGACTTTGATAATGGTAAAAAAGATAAAGGTCGATTTGCTGCAATAGCAATGTTGAAATAACAAATCTAATGGCAGGCTTCATAGTTGGAATAATTCTAATAGTAATCTTTGTTCCGATGCTTATTGCAGGTCGGTCCGGTGCACCTTGGGTTCCGATGAAGAAAAGAGATATTGAAAGAGTAAATAACCTTGCGAATCTGAAGTCGGGTATGAAGTTCATCGAACTTGGAAGTGGAGATGGAAGACTGTGTCACTATATTGCGAGAGGAAACCCTAGTGTTCAAGTGATTGGAGTAGAGCTGTCGTGGCCTGTGTTTCTTTTGAGCAAAGTAAGAATGTTGGTCAACCCACAAAATAATCTCAAGATTTTTCTAGGTAATGCACACAAATCAGATATTTCCAATAAGGACGTAATCTTCTTCTATATGCTGCCGAGATCGATGGAAAAGTGGCTAAAAATGAAGTTAATAAAAGAGATGAAGCCAGGATCAAAAGCAATTTCGTA
>JBDRHV010000034.1:0-3173 GCA_043816465.1 bacterium
CAAGCTTGCATATATAAATAACAAGTATGTAAAGAATGGGGATATAGATCCAAGCGAGTTTTTTATAATAGAGGATATTACACCTCAGGTAGAAGAGGTAAGCGAAGGTATTGAAAATAGAGTTGCACTTATGCTTGAGGCAATCTCCACAAAGACATGCCCCCAATCTGATATTGGTAAGCACTGTTATAATCCATATGAATGCATGTTGCTAGAGAGATGTCGTGAATTTCTACCAGAGAACAGTATATTTGACCTAAGAGGTGGTAAGACAAAGCAGTTTGCTCTCTATCAGCAGGGTATTCTTTGTATCAAAGATATTCCAGATGATGTTCTTTTATCAAGACAGCAGCTGATACAGAAGGAATGCATATTGACTGGTGAGACGCATGTTGAAAAAGAGGAAATCAGGCAGTTTATAGATACTTTGGTATCCCCCCTCTACTACCTGGATTTTGAAACAATTAGCCCTGCATTACCTATTTATGATGGTATGAGACCATACCAGACCATTCCATTCCAATTTTCCTTGCACATTGTGGAATCTGATGGAGCTCAACCTATCCATAGAGAGTTTCTAGCAGAAGGAATCGAGGATCCGAGACCTCAGCTTCTGTATGAACTTAGGAATTTATTGGGAACTGAAGGTAGTATTATTGCTTATAACTCAGGTTTTGAAGAAGGTGTCTTAAAAGAATTGGTTGAAGCTTTTCCCGAATACTTAGATTGGTTTGAGGGCATCCTGCCAAGGATTGTTGATCTACTTAAACCTTTCAGTAGTTTTCACTACTATCATGCATCCCAAAAACATACAGCCTCACTGAAGAAAGTCTTGCCAGCAGTAACCGGTAGAGGATACGAAGAAATGGGTATTGGTGCTGGAATGGATGCAAGTATCGCTTATGAGAAGGTCACTTATGGAGAGGCAACGGAAGAAGAAAGATCACAGGTACGATCGAACTTACTTACGTATTGCAAGCAGGATACGGAGGGTATGATCTGGATTGTTGATAAGTTGAAGGAAATAAGTTGCTAACTTACTATTTGAAATGAAAACCAATAGAGATATATACATTATTAAGGAGGCGATACCATGGATGGGATGACAACATTTACCAGCGATAAAGAGTCGTTACAAGACATCTTAAAAGCTACCTCAACAGGTAAATATCAGCTACCTGAGTTCCAGCGTGATTGGATCTGGGATGACTTCCATGTTGTTAGTTTATTGGCGAGTGTTTCACTCTCGTATCCAATAGGAGCTGTAATGATGTTGGAAAATGGGAACCCAAATGTTAGATTTAAACCACGACCCGTTGAGGGGGTGGAACTGGCCGAAGGAGTAGAGCCAGAACGTTTTATTCTTGACGGGCAGCAACGGCTTACTTCGTTGTATCAAGCAATATCTACGAACAAAGTTGTAAAGACTAGAGATAGTAGAAAGAAAGAAATTCTTCGGTGGTATTACATTGATATGGTGAAAGCATTGCATCCAAATGGGGATCGAGAGGAGGCAATAAGGAGCTTACCTGAAGACAAGATAGTCAAGAACTTTCGGAATGAAATACTTGAAGATTATTCCAAAACTGATGCTGAATATCAATATATGCTTTTCCCTCTGCCATTGGTACTCGACTGCGCTAAATGGCGTACAAACTATAACAAGTTCTGGAACTATGATTCCCAAAAGACTGAATTCTTCGATGCTTTTGAGAAAAGCGTTATCGATAGATTCAAACAGTATCAAATCCCGGTAATTAAACTACTTAAAGAGACTCCGAAGGTGGCAGTGTGCCAAGTATTTGAGAAGGTGAATACCGGTGGTGTATCACTGACTGTATTTGAACTGGTTACGGCCAGTTTTGCAGCAGATGGATTCAATCTTAGAGAAGATTGGGCAGGCAAGCATAACGAACGTGGGCAAAAAATAGAGCCAGGTCGAAAAGATAGATTACGTGCTCAGAATGTGTTGCAGTCTGTTGGTGCTGATGAGTTACTGCAAGCCATATCCCTACTTTTCACCTATGAACGTAAAAAGACCGAGCCGAATGGGGCTGTAAGCTGCAAGCGTGCTGACATTCTTAAACTGAGGCTTGACGACTTTAAGAAGTGGGTAGAACCAGCTACATCTGGATTTGAGAAAGCTGGGAGGTTGCTCTTCCAGCAGAAAATATTTTCCAAACGGGACCTTCCATATGGTACACAGGTAGTTCCGCTGGCGACTATTTTGGCCTTAATTGGCGATCGAGCGGATAATGATGTCGTTCGCAGCAAACTGGTCCAGTGGTACTGGTGCGGCGTATTTGGGGAGTTATACGGAAGTGCCGTAGAAACCCGTTTTGCACGTGATGTTGTTGAGGTCATGAGTTGGATTAAGGGTGGTCCCGAACCAACCACAGTATCCGAATGTAATTTTATACCAAACCGTTTTGATACTTTACGTACTCGAAACAGTGCAGCCTACAAGGGATTATATGCCCTCTTGATGCGTGACGGTTGTTTAGATTTTCGAACTGGAGAGCCTATAGAAGTACAATCTTACTTCGCCGATAGTATCGACATTCATCATATTTTCCCTCGTGACTGGTGCTCAAAAAACAATATTGAAACCAAGTTTTCTGAATCAATCATTAACAAAACAGCTCTTTCATATAGGACAAATAGGATCATAGGCGGCAATGCACCGAGCGCCTACCTGAAGGCTATACGTGACAAAGAAGGCATTGATGAGCAGCGGCAGGAGCAGATACTTATCACACATTTGATTGACCCAGAGGCATTGAAAAGGGATGGTTTTAAAACTTTTTATAATCAACGCAAAGAATCTCTTCTTCTAAGAATTGAGCAAGCCACCGGAAAGACTATTAACCGTCAGGTCCAACTACAAGCGGATTTCGTTGAAGAAGGTTATGAATTTGAAGAGGACGAGGGGGAGCAGGATCAGTCTGTCTAAAAAATTGCTACTGGAGGTAAAAAGAGATTTGATTAATATAGTGAACTTATTAAAGTAGCAACTTAGTGTAGACCGTCAGCTAAAATAGGACACAAATAAGGCCACTGAAACCGTACACTATTAACGGGTGGCACAAGCTCCTCAGGGATAGTAAACTGACTAAACATTGAAAGGAGCTAGTCGTGTCCCAGGAAAACAAAGATAAAGCTGATGTTGCCGA
>JBDRHV010000035.1:0-7134 GCA_043816465.1 bacterium
CCAAACGAGAAAGGTACAAGTACAATCATTGCAGCTAGACACATCATATCCACTGGACAGTCCCCTTGGACGTCAGATAATTCTGCAATTGTAAGAAGAGTACCTATAAACAAGTCCGCCAGAGGCGGACCCGCCTTTCCACCAAAGGATGGACTGCCTTGGGCATGTGGCAGGGATGGAAGAATTGAGGCGGAGGTAGAAATTGATGGAAAGATTAAAAATCTAGCAGTAATACTTAAAACCAACAATGGATCAGCAATAAAACAGTTTAAAATTAACGATAAGCCCACAACAAAACCGAAGTTTATTCAACTCCTAAGTACAGTCATCTTTAGCCCCGACCTTATAGACGTCCTCATGTTCGAACCCAGACAAAGGAGACTGTTTTTGGACTCATATGTTTCAAAGGTAGATATTGAATATCAAGATATCGCTCAGCAATATGAGAAGTCTCTTAGACAAAGAAACAGTCTCTTGAAAATGCTATCGAAGAAAAATACCATCTCAGACTCTGACAAAAACTCGCTCAGGTTTTGGACGGAGAGTTTAATAAACTTTGGGACTTCAATTACCCTAAAAAGAATAGACTTTGTGGAGAGAATAAATCAAGTAAATAAGAAACTCTATCCAAACTCAATGAGATACAGACCAAGCCTTGATATCAATATGCTCGAGACACTTGCAGACTCAGACTATGTCAAAAAAGTGTACAAAAAAATGCTGAATGAAAAATTTAGAAAAGAACTAATACTTGGAATCACTCTCGTCGGACCACACAGAGACGATTGGATCCTCACATATAATGGAAAAAACTTAAATAAATATGGTTCAAGAGGAGAAAAAAGAATGGCAATTGCTGACATTGCATTCAAGATGAATCAACTTCTTATCGAAGACTACAAAGAGAAGCCAGTTATTTTACTTGACGATATCTCCTCAGAACTCGATAAGAAAAATATCGAAAGATTACTAAAAGAGAAAATCCTTCCGGAACAACAGACGATTATGACAACCACCGACCTTAAGAAACTTTTGAAATATATTGGCGAAAAACATCAGGTAATCGAACTTTAAATCACCTCCGTCCTTCTTTCCCATTTCTCGTTTTGATCAAAGAAAGTAATCCTATCCCTCTTTAATGTAGAATTTTTTGTTGAATGTCCCATCCCTTTCATAAAACCTAACTGTAAAAGCATTGCGAGTAAATCAAGAATGTCGAAAATTTGGGACAAAATAATGAGTCTTGGAAAAGACTTCTGCTTTGGTCTCTTGATTTCTAGCCCTGGAAAGTACTTCTGAACCCACCTGTTCTTACTCATCAATAAATGATGATAACTTTCCTTAAAAATAGGTTTTAACATTACTGTCTCAAGCGCTGTCAGAAAACGATGTTTCTTTTTTATATCAAGACTAAGATTATTTTCAGAAGTGTAAAAATTGATGCACAGTTTATTCTTCGTACCCTTCCTCCAAAGTACCTTCCTTACACCAAGAATATTGAACAGTACCTCTTCAAGACCACGTGTAATCCATAACCGGTTTTTTGCAACTACAAGAAATATATCAATGTCAGAATATTTCTGAGCTGATCCAAATGATACAGACCCAGATACTGCAGCAAACATTATCCAAGGAATTAGATGAAAATATCCAGCAAGATCCTTTGCCATTTCAATCTTTTCCTCACTCTCTTCGGTTTTAGATTTGTTCATCAAAGAAAGTGGCGTACCAATCCAATCACCTTTTACTTTGTATCTCTTATTTTTACTAAGAAATCCGCCGACAATTCTATCTCCATACAGGGAATAAAGAGTTGATAATTTCACCGGACAGTTGTATATATCTTGTAATTCTAAGAACTTTTTAATGCTGTTTTCCAACCTATTCAATATTTGCTAAACTTAATCTCTGATAACGATTATACTATCAATGTAATTTCTTTATGAAGAGTCACGCAGTACCACAAGAAATAATGTCACTGGAGTTCAAACTATTTGGGAACTTCATGACGCTTAGAGAATTCATCTTTATTGCTATTGGAATAGCAATAGCTTGGTTTTTCTATATCCTGAAAAATACTGGAGTACTTCCACCAATACTGGCATGGCCGGCAGTAATAACTTTTGGTGTCGGAGGTGCTCTATTTGGATTAGTGCCGTTCCAAGACAGAACTCTCGAACAGTGGATTGTAAACTTTATTCTAGCAGTAAGGAAACCAACCCTGAGAATATGGAAGAAACCTGGCTTCGAACCTATTACAAAAGAGGATAAGGAAATAGTATCTCTTAAGAGCCAAGTGATCGCCCCAGCACAGGCAAAATCGCTTAAAACAACAAAAAAAATTGTTACTGAACAAGAAAAAGTTACAGAGGAAAAGGTGGAGAAAAAGGTTCAAGAAAGTCTCCATACCATCGATAACACAATCAACTTACTAGAGACTGGACTCACAAGCGTGAAAAGACCTGTCCCCCAGCCAGTCCTACCGGTTCAACAGACTCAAACAGTACAACCTATTCAAAAACCAGTACAAAAGGCATACCAGCCACAAATGATTAAAAAGAGTTCGATCGAATTTCTAAAACCAGAAGAAAAGAAACCTGAACCAAAACCAATCTCTCAACAACTCACTCAGTCACCTGTTGTAGAAAAAGCGCAAACAAGTAGAAAAGTGATTGAACTGAACGACTCAAACTTTCAGAAATTCGCATCACCAGAACAAATACCAAATCTTCAACAGAATCCTAATACGATAAATATGATAGTACGAGATCAGTCAGGAAAAAGTGTTGAAGGTGTTGTATCTGTGATAAAAAATCAAGAAGGAAGCCCTATCAGGGCTGCAGTATCGAACGACTTCGGACATGTTGTTAACAACAATCCTTTGGATAACGGTAAATATAAGGTAACATTGACGAAAGAAGGATTTAATTACCCTGAGTTTGATATTGAACTTAAAGGAAAGAACTATCCAATTTTAGATATAACTGCTCAATAAATGCCACAACCTGATTTATCAAAACTAGCTTCAACACAAGAACATTTGGACGTTGAATCAATCCAAGAGGATTTGGTTATTTTGAAGGACGGAACATTTTCCATAGTGCTTCAGACAACCGCAGTGAACTTTGATCTTCTTTCAGAGCCAGAGCAAGATGCAAAGATAATGTCCTTTGGTCAATTATTAAACTCACTTAATCACTCATTTCAGATACTGATTAGAACAAAAACTGTCAACATTGGAAACTATATCGACTATCTGAAATCATTTGAAAAGAAGCAGTTATCCCCAGGATTAATGAAACAGATTGGAATATACACCAACTTTGTTCAGAATCTAATTATAAAAAATGAAGTCTTGGATAAGAGCTTTTATATAGTGGTGTCGTACAGAACTTTTGGGCCAGTCAAACCACCTACCCCAATGTCACAACTTAAAAAGGAAGACGAAAAACAACTCAAAAACGCTGAAAGGCAAATTGGACAGGCAAAATCGTATTTATTCCCAAAGAGAGATCACATAGCAAAACAACTGCAGAGAATCGGACTTCAGTCACACCAGCTTACGACAAAAGAACTTATTGAACTTTTTTACGAAATATACAATCCAGTAGTAAACAAAATAGATTTTACGGAAGATGGAGAATAATATGAATCCGAATAATAACAAAAACCCTATTAGACCAAATGACTCCCTTCCTGGTAGCCCTAAGCTTCCAAATCAAATAAAGGAACATGCGACTCCACAGGATATCTTGAATGACATATCAAGCAAAGTAAAACCAAGCAGCAACTATATGTCTCCAATCGAGCCATCCCCAAACGTCGAGATACAGGAAAAGAAAGAAGAAAGAAATATTCTAAAAGCTATAACTGCTGGATTTAAGAATAGGTCTAAACCCAAATCCGCCAAAGGCGGATCCGCCTCTGGCGGAACTCCAGGAATCTCAATAAAAGATATTATTGCACCTTCAAAAATCGAGGTGGATTTCAATCACTTAAAAATTGGAAAGAAATATTACAGATCACTTTTTGCATCCGGGTACCCAAGGTTTGTAGGACCAAACTGGTTATCCCCCCTCATTAACTTTGAACACTCACTCATCATTAGCACTTTTTACTATCCCGTAGATACCAAAGAGGTACTCCACAAATTAAAGAGAAAAATAAGTGAAATGGAAGCTACAATTTATGGAGACGCTCAGAAAGGAAAAGTCCTCGACCCTACCGTAAAGATTGCACTTGGGGATGCTCAAAAGCTTCAGGAGGATATTGCAGCAGGTACCGAAAAGTTTTTCCACTTTGCTATGTACATCACGATAACCGCTGATGACCTAAAAACCTTGGATAAAATTACAAAAAACGCAACTTCAACATTGGCAGCAATAAACGTAAATGCTGTTGCTGCAACACTCCAGATGGAACAGGCATACCTTAGCTGTATACCAGCTGGCACAGATCGATTGTATGTGACAAGAAATATGGATACTACATCCCTGGCTACTACTTTTCCATTTGTTACTTCAGAGCTGACAATGGATCACGGGGTACTATACGGGATCAACATGCACAATAAGAGTCTTGTCATATTCGATAGGTTTGAGATGGAAAACGCCAACTCGGTGATATTTGCAAAGTCAGGTGCGGGTAAAAGCTACCTTGTAAAACTCGAAGCCTTGAGAAGTCTCATGTTGGGTACGGACATTATTATCATCGACCCAGAGAAGGAATTTGAAAGAATGTGCACAGCGGTAGACGGTGCTTATATTACGTTTTCACAAGATGAAGGAAGTAAAGTTAACCCTTTTGAACTCTCCGGACTGGGAGATCCTGAGGATGATGAACTGAGGATGAAGATATTGGCTCTACATGGATTCTTCAAGGTTGTATTTGGAGGACTTACGAATGTCGAAAGCTCAATACTAGATAAGGCTCTTATTCTTACATACAGAGAAAAGGGGATAACAACAGATCCTGATACACAAAAAAATGCCCAACCTCCTCTCCTAGAAGACCTGTACAAGATACTCAAGGGTATGGCGGAGAATGAGGCCCATGAGCTCGCAAAGAGATTGGAGAAGTACATTGTGGGAAGCGCAGCAGGTGTCTTCAACGAAGCAAGCAATGTCACGATCACCAATCCGTTTACAGTTTTTAGTCTGAGAGATCTGCAAGAAGAACTTAGACCAATGGCTATGTATATGATGCTTGATTATATCTGGACAAAGATAAGGAAAGATCAAAAGAGACGATTACTAATCGTAGATGAGGCCTGGCTTATGATGTCCAACGAAGACTCTGCAAGGTTTCTATACTCAATCGCAAAAAGAGCAAGAAAATATTATCTTGGACTTACAACAGTGACACAGGATGTTGAAGACTTCTTGAGAAGTGACTATGGAAGAGCGATCGTGACAAACTCATCTATCCAGATTCTTCTCAAACAAAGTACCCTTGCAATAGATATGATACAAAACGTATTCAATCTATCAGACGGAGAGAAGCAATTCCTTCTATCTTGCGATATAGGTGAAGGATTATTCTTCGCGGGTCCAAACCACGTGGCAATTAAAGTCGTTGCAAGTATAGGAGAAAATTATCTTATCACTTCAGATCCAAGAGACATAGAGAAGATTAAACAAGGAATAATGAAATACGACCCAGAAAATATTTCAGAGTTATCCTCTGTATTTGAGGCAACTTCACTTCAATCAAAGGTATCTCCTCCAAAGGGAGAGATGCCGATAAAAATTCCAGACGATGAAAAACCAACCAGTACAGGTAGACCCCAATAAGGATCTAGACCCAAATCAAAAAGAAGAAGACATAAAAAGTCTCAAGGTTCATAGGGAAATTAGGCTTTCTTCCACAACAGGCCAACCCGAAAAACAAGAGGCCAGCCAGACGAAAGTGATTAATCCGTTTAGTAACGATTGAGATATTCGTTTAACCTCTTCACTGATAAAGTACAGTCATCGTGACTTACTAAATAGTCTCATCCTCACTAATTAGATAGCATTTCCATACGAGGTCGCACCACGCTTCGCGGGGTAACTTACTACTACAGAAAGTACTAGTAAAAGCATCCTAGACGAATTTCTGGACGAATCCCTCGCTTCGCGAGGGTGAGGATAGAATCTTTAACCTAAGTATTACTGAAACGCAAAAGGTTTAAGACTCTATCGTCATTCCGCTTTACGGAACTCCTCCAGAGATACCATTACAGCAAGTGGAGCAAGTCACGAGGGGCTCAGTAACCTGAACCCCCAGTGAACGATTATATTTAGCCGGCTATTTAACTACCTCACCCTCTTGGACCGGTTCATCTTTTTTCTCACCCTTATTATTGTCTTTTGACTTAGCTTTCTCTTTCGGTGCATTTTTTGCGGCCTCTTCGTATAGCTTTTTCCCAATTTCCTGAAGACTCTTTGAAAGCTCTTCTGTCTTATTCTTGACAGAATCCTTGTCAAAATCTTCTTTCGCAATATCTGATTTAAGCTCCTCTATCTTTTTCTTAATCTCTTCTGACTTTGAGGAATCTATCTTGTCCTTGTTCTCATCAAGAAGTTTTTCGGAATTGAAGCATAGTGCGTCAGCATCATTCTTGACCTCAGCTCTTTCCTTCTTCTTTTTGTCCTCATCAGCATGTTTTGCAGCTTCCTCAACCATATTTTCTACCTCAGTATCAGAAAGATTTGTGGATGCTGTAATTGTAATATCCCTCTGCTTGTTTGTAGCTTTATCCAAAGCAGACACGTTCAAGATACCGTTTGCATCTATCTTGAAGGTCACCTCAATCTGAGGAATACCTCTTGGTGAAGGTGGGATTCCATCCAATATGAAATTCCCCAATGTCTTATTATCTGCAGACATCTCCCTTTCTCCCTGAAGAACATGTACGTCTACTGCTGGCTGGTTATCAGCAGCGGTAGAAAATATCTGTTTCTTCTCAACGGGGATTGTGGTATTTCTCTCGATTAACTTTGTCATCACCCCACCCAAGGTTTCTAGACCAAGTGAAAGAGGAGTTACATCAAGAAGGGTAATATCTTTTACATCCCCACTAAGTACTCCCGCCTGAATTGCTGCACCTACACTTACAACCTCATCTGGATTTACTGATTTATTTGGCTCTTT
>JBDRHV010000036.1:0-4116 GCA_043816465.1 bacterium
ATCCCTGGTATACGAACCCTGGAGCGTAGCGATAGGGGTAGTATACCCTTCTCCCGCTTAGATCAAGGCCTGGCCTTATTCGTATCGTGTTTTAATGATGTTACAAATATCTGTTTTTGCTTAGTTACGAACAAATGAGAAATTTCATATTTTCTTTAGTTAACTTGCTATAATGAAACTATGAATTCGAAGAAGATCTCAAGAAATGTTAAATCGTCCCTTCAATTATTTTGGAAAAGGTCGGGTGGGGTATTGATAGGGCTTCTTGTGATGGCGGTTCTATTCTACTTGGCATTTAATCTCAATATATTCTATGTTCAAAATTTTGAAATTGAGGCATTCGAAAAGGATGAGCTTGCTTATCTTGATGAAGAGGAGATAAGGGATGAAATTTCTGAATTTATCGGAATAAGACTATTTCAGCTGGATGTATCAAAGGTCGAAAAGAAGCTGAGGGATAATTTCCCATTTATTAGTCAGGTCTATGTAAGCAAAAGGGCACCCAATTCTCTTTCCATAAAAATCATAGAAAGGGTCCCTACCCTAAAATTAGTAAAAGGAAATGCTGGGTATCTTGTGGATGATGGTGGAGTGATACTTGGAGAGTGCGTAGAATATGAAAAATATTGTGAAAATGTGCCTTTTGTTGGGGTGACGTATTATCTTGGAGAAATAAATGTTGGGGAAAAACCATTTATTACTGAACTCGATGAAGTGATTATTCTAGCAGAACATCAAAGCGATTTGGGGTTAGATATTGTAGAGTTTCTTGTACCAACAGAAAGAGTTATTTCTGTTGTCTTTGATGATTCAACAAGGGGGATATTTTCCACTGAAAAAGACATTGAAAATCAAATCTCTCTCTATTCATACACAAGAGAAAATCTTTTACTCAAAAATGAAAAATTCAAGGAAATCGATATTAGGTTTGATAGACCGGTGATTCGTGTTGACAAGTATACCTATTGAATGCCAGAATGATTATGGACACAATAGCTCAAAATATGTATTCTATATAAATCGTTGTGTTTAACTGCTCAAATTAAGATATACTATACACATGGCAAAAAATATTATTACCGCTCTCGATGTAGGATCAAGCAAGATCTGCACAATAATAGCTACAATATCTGATGACAACGAAAGACCTCAAGTAATTGGTGTTTACAATCATCCCTCAGCAGGTGTCAAAAAAGGAGTCATAGTGAATATTGATGAAGCCACAAATGCTATAGCTGAAAGTGTAGCTGCAGCCGAAAGAATGGCTGGAATTACAGTTTCAAGTGTATATGCATCCATTGGAGGCTCTCATATTACAAGTATTAACAGTAAAGGGGTTGTGGCGGTGTCACATGAGGAAATTGCAGAAGATGATACCTTCAGGGCGATTGAGAATGCAAGAACGATATCAATCCCACCTTCGAGGGAGATTCTTCATATTATTCCAAGGGAATTTATTGTTGATTCACAGCCAGGTATAAAAGATCCAGTTGGAATGACTGGTTCAAGACTCGAGGTGAATACTCATATTATTTCTGCAACAACAACGGCTTTACAAAATCTTGTTAAATGTATTCAGCAAAACGGACTTGGAGTGGAAGATGTAGTGTTTGCTGGATGGGCATCATCTCATGCAGTACTAACAGAAACCGAAAAAGATTTAGGAGTTGCATTATTAGATATTGGTGGTGGGACGACAGGTATCTCGATATTCCAAGAAGGCGCAATTTCATATAGTGGGTGTATCCCACTTGGCGGTCTAAGTATTACAAGTGATATTGCAATAGGCCTGCAGGTTTCCTTGGAAGATGCGGAAAAGATTAAAACTCATATTTCAAGAATCATTGACAATAATGAGAAAGAGACTTCTGAGCCAGTTGAAAGAACTGCAATGGAAAGAAGAACAGATAAAGGAAAAGAAAAGAAAGAGAAGAAATCCAAAGAAGATCTAATTGATATCTCAAAACTAGGAATTGAAGGAAAGAAAGAAATTTCTCTCACTATGTATCAGCAAGTTGTTGAAGCAAGGATGGAGGAGATATTTGAAATGGTAACCGATCAAGTAAGCCAGGCAGGATTCGATGTATCTATGCCTGCAGGAGTTGTTATTACTGGTGGTACTTCTCAGTTAGATGAGGTATCAAAGATTGCTCAGAGGACCTTTGGAGTTCCTTCAAGAGTAGGAATTCCTTCTGGATTAGTAGGAATGGTAGAAGAAATATCAGGACCTGAATTTTCCGTCTGCCAAGGTCTTGTAAAATATGCCATGTCCGAAGGTGTAGAACCTGGATCATCAGGAAAAGGTTTTGGGGCAGTAAAGTCAACAGCCGGTGGTATTTTTGGTAAAATCACTGGATGGTTGAAATCACTGCTTCCATAAATTGATAAGGTACGACTATGTTAGTAAAACCAGATAGTGAAATTGTAGCCAAAATTAAGGTTATTGGCATTGGTGGGGGTGGTACTAACGCTGTAAATACAATGATTTCTCAGTATGATATTCAAGGTGTTGAATTTATCGGTGTAAACACAGATGCCCAAGCTTTGAAGAATTCCCTTGCAAGTACTCAGCTCCAGATAGGAACCGAGCTTACAAGAGGATTAGGAGTAGGTGGTGATCCAGAGTTAGGGGCCAAAGCAGCAGAGGAAAGTGTTGATGCTGTACATGAGCATCTTGCTGGTGCTGATATGGTGTTTATTACTTGTGGTATGGGTGGTGGTACTGGGACAGGTGCTGCTCCAGTCATAGCCTCTATAGCTAAGAACCTTGGTGCACTTACCGTCGCAGTCGTAACAAAACCTTTTCATTTTGAAGGAAGTAAGCGGATGACAATTGCACTAGAAGGGATAGAAGATCTTAAAGATAAAGTTGACACATTAATTGTTGTACCAAACCAGAGACTTCTTGAAATCGTTGATAAAAACATCTCTTTTCTTGAAGCAATGAGAAAGGTAGATGAAGTACTTGCCATGGCGGTAAAAAGTATTGCGGGTCTTGTGACTCAAACTGGATTTATTAATGTAGATTTTGCTGACGTTAAATCAATAATGTTAGAGGCAGGTTCTGCTTGGATGGGTATAGGAAGATCAAGTGGCGAAAATAGAGCGGAAGAGGCAGCAAAACAGGCAATTTCGAGTCCATTATTGGAGACATCAATAAATGGTTCTACAGCTGTACTTCTTACCATTACTGGTGGACCGGACCTGTCAATGCATGAGGTACAACAAGCCGCTGAGCTAGTAAGAGAAAATGCAGATGGAGGAGCCCAGATTATTTTCGGGGCAGCAATCGATGAAGATATGAAGGAAGATATAGAAATCACAGTACTGGCGACTGGCTTCAGAGCTGACCCACAAGTAATGCCAACAACGAAAATTGCATCCACTACCCCATCAAGCTTCCCAGATTTTGATGAAATAGGGGAAATGGAGAAAGGGAAGAAGGATAAGAAAGATAAAAAGAAAGAAGATCTCGATTTTTCAGAGAAAAACGGATTTCCAGATGATGAAATATTAAAAGAAGAAGATGATGATGAGCTGGAAGTACCTGCGTTTATGAGAAGGAAGAAGTAAGACTCTAGATTATTCCTCTACACAAACTAGTTTCATGTTATGATTATTTTACTGCGGTTATTCTTCGGCTATTTTCTAGGATGTTTTAAGATAGTATATTTCTCTAGACAATGGATGAAACTTTATCAAGTCCGGAGATACAACATGCTGTAAATGAAGCTTTTGATTCTGAGAAATTTGTTTCCGATCCAGAAAATCATATGTTCAAAGCAATAGATATCCTAATTGATACAAGGCTGTTTGTTCATGTCGATATGGGTCCGGAGATTTCAAATCAACCTGTTTTTCGCTATAGCATTGAAGGAATTAATAAGGGAGGTAAATCCGAAATAAAAAAAGCTATAGACACATACTATCATATGATATCATTTCTGTATGGTCAAAACCGTTTGATGCCGCCAGTAATGGAACTTCCTCATTTGATTACTTCGTTAAGAGAGCCTCCAGCTTTGCCTGTTCAACAAATGGTTAAAAATGCTTTCGCTTTAACTGATAATAATTATAATTACCGTGAGGCATGTAGATACAAGGTGACAGATCCTT
>JBDRHV010000037.1:0-2318 GCA_043816465.1 bacterium
TATACTGAAATAAGGTAATTTCACTTGATTTGACACTTTGGCTTTCCAGCTAAAAAAGAAAACAATTTCAATATTAGCAATTATCTTTTTTGTATTATCAGTAGGTGTTAGTGGATATATTATGTGGAGAGTAGAGAGGGAGGAACCGGTAACTCCTAGGGAAGGCGAAGCTGAGGATAAGTTATGTATCTCTGGAGCTTACCTGGGTGGTGGAAAATGTTCTTCTGGTACTTGGGATCCATATAGATGGTGCTGTATTGACAAAAGTATTGCTACAACTGCTGATAAACAGTGCAGAACAGGTGCAACATGTCCAGCTGCCGAATACCCCAAAGTAGCCTACTGTACTGATTTATGGAGGTGCAGCAGTAAACTTTGGTCTGATCCAGAATCAGGATGCAAGTCAAATCCAAAATGTAGTCCAGCCGATTGTCCAGATGGATGGGAAAGCTGTGGAACTTCTGGAGGAAATGGAATAAGTGCCGCTGGATGTGTTAAAAAAACAAACTGTGTCAAATCATGTGAAGGTTGTGGAAATCCTAGTAAAACGTACCGCTACTGTAAACCAGCGGAGCCGAAGTGTGGAGATGGAATATTAGGGAATACCCCTGGTGAAGAGTGTGAGTTGGGAGATCCATCTGGAGTTATTTATAAGTGGGATACTTGTAATCAATCGACTTGCAGTTACATCGCTCCAACTTGTGGAGATGGAATATTTGGTAACACTGAAGGTGAAGAGTGTGAGTTAGGAAATCCTACTGGAGTTAGTTGTGAGTGGGATACATGCAACCAATCGACGTGTAGCTGCCAGGAGCCATCGTGTGGAGATGGAATATTCGGTAATACTGAAGGTGAGGAGTGTGAGCTTGGAGATCCAGAAGGTGTAAGTTGCCAGTGGGACACATGTAATAAAGCAAGTTGTAGCTGTATTGAAGAAGAGGAGCCTGAATGCGGAGACGGAATATTAGGAAATACAGATGGAGAACAATGCGAATATGGTAATCCTACAGGGGTTAGTTGTACTTGGGATGATTGTGTGAAAGCAACTTGTTCATGTCCTGAAATACCAGAACTTCCTGAGACTGGAATCTTTGATCCATCATCCTTAGCCATTGCGATTTCAGTGTCAATGGTGGTATATGGAGGGGTGTTGGGTTTTGTTTATTATCTACAAGATTCGAAAGATAAGAAGGGAAATAAGATATTGAGAAGACTTGGCTTGTAGAGAAGGTGTTCAATGATATATAATCTGCTTCGTTATGGCGGTAATTGTACATCCAAATGAAAATATAGATGCAGCACTAAAGCGATTACATCGTGAGGTATTGAGGGAAAAAGTACTTGAAGATGCAAGGGATAAGCAGTATAGAATAAAAGCAGCCGAGCTTGATAGTGAAAAAAGGAGAGCTTGGAAGAAGACCAAAAAGAGGAGAAGGACTGCTAGAAGAAGGCAAAAGAAATAAATTCTTAACCATCTTTCCAATGTCGATTCTTGATACTCTACAAAAAGATTCAATCGAAGCTATGAAAAGTGGAAAAAAAGAGGATCTTGAGATCCTTAAGATGGCTATTACATCAATAAAAAATGCCCAAATTCAAAAAGGAAGAGAGGAAGAGCTTACAGAAGAGGAAGAAGCAAAAGTCCTGTCTTCAGAAGTTAAAAAACTGAAGGATTCTGTATTTCAGTACAAAGCAGCAGGAAGGGATGATCTTGCGGACAGGGAACAATCTCAGCTTGAGGTGATGTTGAAATATCTACCAGCTCAAATGGATAGATCGGAAATAGAAGATATTGTTAAAGAAGTTATTTCAGAAGTTGGAGCAACGGGAAAAGGACAGATGGGGATGGTCATGGGAACCGCTATGAAGAGATTATCAGGAGAAGTAGATGGTAATGAGGTAAAAGAAATTGTAATGGAGCTTTTGCCATAGATACGACCCTGTACTTATTCAATCCATGCAATTCCACACTTTGCAGTAAATCATATTCAATTCTTGCAAATAGAGTAAAACAGCTTGTGAGGGTTTATTCTTCTATAGAGAAAAAGCTTGACAGTAAGGAGATAAATATTATTCTTTCCGGTAAAAGTGTCATTAGAAACCTAAACAAAACGTTTAGAAAAGAAGATAAAGCCACTGATATTTTAAGTTTCCCGTTGGATTCTCAAATATTTGGAGAGTTATGGTTGTGTCCTGAAATTATTCTTGAGAACTCAAAGAAATTTGATGAAGATTTCGAAGAAGAGCTTCTCAGAATTACGATTCACGGTCTGTTGCATCTTTCAGGATATGATCACGAAAGGTTTTTTGATAAAGAA
>JBDRHV010000038.1:0-2956 GCA_043816465.1 bacterium
TTTAATGGCTATCTCCTGCTCAGCAAGTAGCACTACCTCAGCAACTACACCGACACCTTCTGAGACATTAGCTGCCTCAACGTCAGATACAAAAAACAGAAGAAAAAACAATCCTGAAAAAAACACTAAAAACTTTTTTAGGGCAGTGGTTACCATACCTTTAGTATAAAAGAAGATTTAAGCCCTGTCCAAGACTTTGTTTACAAATAATACCAACTTGTCATAAGACAATTTTTCCTGCTTCTCATCTCCGAATCCAAGTGTCTGAATAATTCCTACTAGAAGAAATCTGGTATTTTCCTCATCGAGACTACCAGAAAGATATTGTGTTACCATATCAAATACATATGGCTCCGGAACATCTTCAGGAAGAAACTTATCAAGTACGATAGACAAAAACCCTAATCTTTCAAATTCATCTGTGGTAAGAAGCTTGGAATCAAGAGCAGAGATGGAATCTACTTCTGTGAGGATATCTAATGATTTTCCAGTAGCACAGGATATTCTGCATACATTGAAAGTCTGTAAGTGACCACACTTCTTACTCTCAGCACGCCTTACTCCTTTTGACACAAAGCTAAACTTTCCTCTCCTTTTTCCAAAAACCATAAAAATCTTATCTGTCTCTCCTAGATCTCGTGACTTAACAATTATGACTTCATCACGATAAAGCATTACATTGCTCCTTTCCTTGTTATTACAACATATGGGGTACGAATCAATATCCAGATATCAAATAATAAGGATTTTCTCCTTGCACATTCTGCATCTAATTCTATTCTGTCTTTAAGTGGAAGACTATTCCGACCGGACACCTGCCAGAGACCGGTAATCCCTGGCTTTACCGATAAAATATTCTTGAATTTTTTCTTCAACTTCGGAAACTGTAGTTTGTATTTTGGAATTTCATCCTCTATGTACGGCCTCGGACCTACTAGGCTCATATCACCTTTCAATACATTAAATAGTTGGGGAAGTTCATCCATATCAGTAGCACGAAGAATTCTTCCCACAAATGTAACTCTAGGATCTTCGTTGAGATCAAGTTTCCCACCTTGTTTCTCCCACTTATTCAGAAGCTTTTTCCCAAACTCTCCATTTTTTATTTTCTCGTGAGCATCAGGTATCATATATCTAAACTTGTACATTCTAAAAATCTTTCCCCCCATCTTTATCCTTTCAGGACTCAAAAGTAATACACTTCCCCCGGTACCATCCAGCTTGATTATTAATGAAATAATAATAAGTAAAGGAGAAAGAACTATTATCAACAGCACTGAACCAACTACATCAAAAATTCGTGCACAAATTGAATTCGAATACTTAATCATTGAGCCATTCCTCGATAGTGTTGGTAATTCCTTTCTTGAAAACTTCTATTCCGAACTTCTTTGCTCTCTTTCTACAATCCTGTGGACTAAATCTTTTACTTTTCATCTGTTTCATTGCTTTCGCAAGAGCATCAACAGAAAATTCCTTTACCAAGAGTCCAGTCTTTCCATGTTGTATTATCTCCTTTGATGCCACTGACTCAAAAGCCACTACCGGTTTTCCTGCTGCCAAAGCTTCCACCAGTACAATCCCAAATTCCTCACTCACCCCTGGAAATATAAATCCCATCGAACCACCCACCACTTCTTCTAATTCCTTATCAGGAGCTTTTCCTAGAAATTCGACGAGTTTTTCAGCTTTTAGTTCGACTACCAAATCTTTCAAAGTTTTCTCATAATCTCCACCTCCTACAATTTTTAACTTTTGTTTATTCAATACGCAAGCTCTGATTGCCATATCAATATTCTTATATTTTTCTATCCTTCCAAAATAGCAAAAATAGTTACCCTTCTTCACAGGATTTTCAAGAAATCTATCCAGCTCAACTGGAGGATATACCACAGTAGAATCCCTTCTATAATATTTCGAGATCCTCCTCTGCGTAACTTTTGAATTTGCAATAATATAATCAGGTCTTTCTGAAGCTAGCCTATCTTGAATCCTCCAATAATGTTCAAGAGGAGGCAAAATCAATTTCTCCCACCCCTTCCAAAGTGTTCCATGAAGAGCAGTCGGTAGATGCCATAGATATCTAGGGACATTATGAGCATAGGTAACTTGAAGTGAATTTGGAGCGGTAATTATCGCATTACCATATCCTGCCGCAGTTGATGAAATAACAAGGTCATACTTACTCAAATCAAACCTCTCCATGGCCATGTAGTAGAAAAGTTTGTACTGATGAAAGAAAAGTCTTTTCAAAGGAAACTTTGAAATAAAACTCTGTCTCACATCAGCACTCTTAAACTGGGGCCAACACTTATCAGGAAAGTACACAGTTGTATAGATAGGAGCTTTGGGAAATAACTCGTGAAGATACAAAAGTACCTTTTCTGCCCCACCACCTACAGTCATATAATCATGAACTAATGCTATTTTTAAATCGTGTATTTTTTTCATTTTCCAATATATTTCTTAAATTCAGAGATGAATCTTTCCTCAGAAAAGCTCTTAGACCTGTCGATCATTTCCTTTTTTTCAAATTTCATGTCTTCAAATCTAATGATAGCCTCCTCAAGACTCTGTGCTGTTTGCTCCTCGAAAAATATACCGGTCTTTCCATCAACCACAGTCTCAGAAACCCCTCCCTTATTGAAGGCTATCACCGGTGTACCACAAGCCATCGATTCTATCGGAGTTAGTCCAAAATCCTCTATCCCTGGAAAAAGAAAAGCTTTTGCCTGAGACATGTACTTTCTTATTACTCCCTCGTCCGATTGGAAAGGAATAAATTTTATCGTTCGACCCGCTATCCGTTTAAGGTACCTTTCATCGGGACCTGCCCCCATAATCACGAGATTTTTCTTAAGTTTGTTGCAGGCAAGTATTGCAAGATCAATACGTTTGTAATCAAAAAGTCGTGACGCTACGAAGTAATAATCACTTTCTTCAACTTGTCCTGAGC
>JBDRHV010000039.1:0-2337 GCA_043816465.1 bacterium
AAGCCATTCTTTAGCTTCTTTGACATCTTCTTCGTGATATTCACCAAGCGTATCACTTCTGTGAGGTATTCCCTCTTGCTTGAACATTTTGTTTCTTGTTAATCTTCTTTCTTTCATTTAAATCACCTTATTGCGATTAATGAATGCAATTAAGAGAAGTCCGCCGTAGGCGGATTTGGGGAAACCTCAGAGGTTTCCCTCTTAATTGCTATTAAGCGAGTGTCCGTTAGGACACCTTGAGTATCGGAAAAATGGTGTAAACTTTTTTGATTAATTCTTTTATTTATTAGGGCGACATAATCAGTATTTACTTCTGAACCGACCCACCGCCTCTGTAATTGTTGACAAGCAAAGGCAGTAGTTCCACTTCCCATAAATGGGTCAAGGACTAAATCATTCTTCTTTGTAGTAGTTTGTAATATTCTCCTAATCAATGAAATTGGTTTAACTGTGCAATGTCCATTTATGGATTCTCCATAAAAATTAATATCCCAAACATCTGTTAATCCTAACTGTAAATTAAATGTATATCTGAGGTCTTCATACTCTTTTCTGAGGTCTTCATACTCTTTTCTGAGGTATTCATAGTTAAGAAATTCTCTCATCTTTTCGTATTGTTCTTTTAGAGGAAAATTATAACCAATAAGCCAGTTACTTACGCAACCAGTCATACCGCCTGTTTTAGATGGAAATAACTTTGCTATTTCTTTATTTCCAACTCCTGCTCGTTTAAATTCTTCCTTCAGATATTTAGCCATAGGATTTTTCTTTGCGTAAGTATCACTCAATTGTTCTGCTCCTGTAATATCCTCAAAAGTATAAAACTGTAAATATTCTGTTGCTCTTGGATATGACCTCAATACTTCCGTGTTACATCTTCCTGCAACAGAACCCAATCCCTTATTTATAATTATCAACTGTTTATGTCTAAAAGAAGTATCTTTAATCAACCTCTTATGAATTTCTGCTAAATCACTAAAGGATATATGAAAAAACCATAATGTTCCTTTTTCTGTAAGAACTCTCTCACATTCTTTGAATACCTCTGTAAGCCATTTATAATAATCCTTGACCTTATCCCATTTATCTTTTCCAATGTTGTAAGGTGGGTCGGTTATAACACAATCTATACTATCATCTGGTATAGTCTTCAATAATTCCATACAGTCGCCCTGATAAATTTTATTGATTTCCATTTTTCCGATATTTCGCTTAATACATATTAATCAACCTAAAACTTCGCTTAATGGTTAGATACTACCAAAAAGCAAACTTTGTTTTCGGTTTATCTTTGTTATTTGACCTCCTTTTGTGTTTCAAAAGCTTGTTTGGGTTTTTTACTTTTCTTCTTAACCCCACCTCACACTTTGGTCTTGACTTCTGAATCTCCTTGATTCTATCCTCACAGATAGCTTGAATTGTTAGTATGTCTTTTTCTTCTCCACTATCAATCAATTTTAAAATACTCGCAAAATCATTTTGGTATCTATCAAGTTTATCTTTACATTCTTGCTTGGCTTTGGCTATGTCATCTAAGTAAAACTCCAAAGCCTTCTTATTCTTCTGATTAAGTATACAAGTTTTTATTGTTGTAAAATTATCAATATCTATTTCCTCACTCATCTTCTACTCCTCCTTGGCTTTTTTTTCAAATTCTTTCTCCAAAGCAGTCATATCAAAAACCACTTCCCCACATTTATGACATTTGATTTTAAAAGGTATCTTTGGTCTTGCCATTTCCCAAGCAAGATTGTTGGCAAGTAAGGACGAACACAAAATCACATCATCCATATTCAAGCCAATTCTTATCTTAAATCCAGTTTCTCTCATCAACTTAAGCATCTCCTTGTCTTGTTCTATAAATGGCTTTATGTAATCAGATAATTTATCATAATCTTCTGCTAACTTCTTATTGTTCTCCAACCTTATACCAAACAATTCATCAATCAATTTACTTGGATTTTGTATTACTTTCTCCGAACTCATTTTCCCTCTTGGCTTTTGCCTCTTTGGTCTTTATGTTATCTCTTTTTAATGAATCCAAAGCTCTTAATGAAGCTTCAACAACACCTCTATGATTATTCTTAGTATTTACCATATCTAACTTAGGTATCCAATCAACTCTCATAGTAATAACATTTTCTTTTTCTTCATCTCCTTCTATTGTAATAACGCATTTCTGTTTAAACATTTTTTATCCACCTCCTTGAGATTTTCTTTATTCAAAAACTTCAACTCAATATTATGAACAACACATTCTCTATCTGCATAAGTTTCCATACTTTGATGTTTTAACTTCAATATGAATTGGCAAATTGCTATTGTTCTTTTAAACTC
>JBDRHV010000040.1:0-4995 GCA_043816465.1 bacterium
CATAAATTCTTCCATCTTTTTCTACCGGATTGAACTGATCTGGTGTACCTTTTACGACGTCCAAGTGGCCGTTTAGAATTATTTTGAAACCATCCTTAAGTCCTTTGGGATCGTTATAAAAGAGAATACTCGGTATTCCATTGCTCTCGTACTCTTTAAATTCAAAACCTTTAAGTTCTTTTTTTACATATTCTACAATTTCCCTAAGCTTTTCAGGTTTGTCTGCAGAAGATTCAATCTTTATTAATTCTTTTGTTATTCTTGTGATTTCATCCATTTTTCTATCTTTTCCATAATATGGGGTATCGCTTTCTTGGTTGCAGCCTGTCCGGCCTTTATAGGTTTATCCGTTCCAAGATATTCGTTCATCTTCAAATTTGTCATTTCCGAAACTTTTGGTGAAATGACAATATCAGCGTGAGAACAATTCTCTTTTGCAAGGTGGTGCAGCATAATGTCGATAAATTGGTTTACCATTGAAATTTTAGGAAATATTGTACGGTCATCCTTCTGTGTCTTTTTAATATTTTCAATCTTTGAATTTACATTCACTCCGATAACTATATCTGCACCCATATCTCTTACTGTTTTTGTTGGTACTGTCTGAGATGCACCACCATCAATGAGCCATCTTTTTCCTATTTTTACCGGGGTAAGGATTAACGGTACTGCACCACTTGCTCTTATAGTGGTTGCAAGATCTCCCTTATTTAGTATAACTGTTCGTCCAGTTTCTAAGTTTGTACATACTGGTCGAAACGGAATTTTACAATCTTGGATATCTTTCGTTCCAACAAATTGCCTTAAAAACTCTACAATTTTGTTTCCTTCAACAAGACCTGAAAGCAGTGTTATGTCAGAAAACCAGTATAAATACTCTTTTGGTTTCATTTTAAGGAATTTTTCTTCGAGAGTTTTAATATCTTTTGTTGCTGCGTAAATTCCTCCAAATAGAGCTCCGGCACTACTTCCAGCTATGTAATCGATAGGAATTTTTGCTTTGAGCAACTCTTTTATCACACCGATATGACAGGCACCTCTGAAACCGCCGCTTCCAAGTGCGAGTCCGATTTTAGGGGTTTTTGTTTTTTTCATAATAGGCTGAGTATAAATTAAAAGTTTGTTTTTAGTCAATTGATGCTGATATAATCAAATACATGGATTTCAGTAAGATAGAAAAAAAATGGAAAGACAGATGGGTAGAAGAGAAGATATTTGCTGCAAATGATGATTCCTCCAAAGAGAAGATGTATGTATTAGTTGAGTTTCCTTATCCATCAGGTGAAGGTCTTCATATAGGTCATACTTTCACTATGACTGCAGGAGATGTGTATGCCAGATTTAAAAGAATGATGGGAAAGGAAGTTCTATTTCCAATGGGTTTTGATGCTTTCGGTCTTCCTGCAGAGAACTATGCAATAAAGGTAAAAAAGAACCCACGACTTGTTACAAAAGAAAACTGTGCAAATTACAAAAAGCAAATGATTGAATTGGGTATGTCTTTTGATTGGGATAGAACAATAAACACAACCGATTCAAAATATTACAAGTGGACTCAATGGATTTTTGTTCAACTTTTCAAGAAAGGACTAGCATACAAAGAGGAAAAAGAAATAAATTGGTGTCCTAGCTGTAAGATTGGTCTAGCAAATGAAGAGGTGTTAAATGGAAAGTGTGAGAGATGTGGAGCTGAGGCATCAAAAAAGAAATTAAACCAATGGATGCTTAAGATTACAGAGTATGCTGATAGACTGATCGATGATCTTGATAAGACAGAATACCAGGAGCATATCAAAATTGCACAGACAAACTGGATTGGGAGAACAAGTGGAATAAATATAGATTATCCGTTTAAAGGGGAGGAAGACAAATTTGTTTCGTGTTACTCCACAAGACCTGATACAAATTATGGGGCCACATTTATTGTTATTTCACCAGAGAATCCATTGGCTATAGAAATTTCGGATGATGAACACAAAAAAGAAGTCGAAAATTATGTTGATGAGTCAAAAAAGAAATCAGAAAGAGATAGAATCGCAGATTATACTGCAAGGACAGGAGTATTTACTGGTAGATATTGCATTAATCGTCTTACTGGTAAAGAGATGCCTGTATATGTTGCTGATTTTGTAGTTGCAACAAGTGGTACTGGTGCTGTCGTGGGAGTGCCTGCACACGACGAGAGAGATTTCGACTTTGCAAAGAAATACGATCTTGAAATAATTCCGGTTATAAAACCAGATGGACAGTGGAATTTTAACGAAAAGCCATACACAGAAGTGGACAAAGGCACGGTGTTTAACTCGGAAATTATAAATGGCTTAAAACCTAAAGAGGCTGTAAAAAAGATTATTAAATACCTTGTCGAAAAAGGATGGGGGACAGAGACAAATAATTACCATCTTAGAGATTGGATATTTTCAAGACAACATTACTGGGGCGAGCCAATCCCAATGGTTAATTGTAAAAAATGTGGATGGGTTCCTGTCGATGAAAAAGACTTGCCTGTGGAACTTCCTGATGTAGAGCATTATGAACCGACAGATACTGGGGAGTCACCTCTTGCTGCTATGGAGAACTGGCTCAACGTAAAATGTCCAAAGTGTGGTGGAGATGCCAAAAGAGAAACTGACACAATGCCAAATTGGGCTGGGTCTTGCTGGTATTATGTGAGATATCTTGATTCTCATAACGACAGTGAAATAGCCTCAAAAGACAAACTAAAAACCTGGATGTCAGTGGATCTTTATTTTGGTGGATCCGAACATACATACCTACATCTGTTATATTCTAGATTTTGGTACAAGTTTCTTTTTGATATGGGGGTTGTACCTGACTCGGAACCGTATATAAGGAGGGTTGAACATGGAGTAATCCTAGGGTCTGACGGAAAGAGGATGAGCAAATCTAGAGGAAATACAATTAATCCTGATGAAGTATGTAAGAAGTACGGAGTAGATGCTATCAGAACATACTTGATGTTCATGGGACCTTTTGCAAACATCATGGCATGGAATGAGAGTGCAGTTGTTGGAGTTAAAAGGTTCTTGGAACGGTTATTCACATTTGTATCAGCTGGAAAAGATAATCTATCAGAGAAATCCTCAAAGGATGTCGAAATTGCAGTTAACAAGGCAATTAAGAAGGTAACAGAAGGAATAGACTCTTTTTCATTCAATACCGGTGTTTCTTCTATGATGGAGATGCTGAACTCAATAGAAAATGCAGAAGAGATATCGAAATCAACCCTCGAAAAGATAATTAAAATTATTTCCCCATATTCTCCATATGTAGCTGAAGAACTTTGGGAGATGATAGGAAATGAATTTTCAGTGTCAACGTCTGAGTGGCCAGACTTTGATGAAAATCTATTGGTTGAAGATACAATCAATCTTCCAGTTCAAATCAATGGGAAAGTGAGATCTGAGGTGTCAGTATCAAAAGATGATTCAGAAGATGTAGTGAAAGAAAAAGTGATGGAAGATGAGAAAATAAAGAAAAATATTGGCGATCAGAAAGTTAAGAAATTTATTTACATTCCAGGAAGAATTGCAAATATCGTGGTCTAGCAGCTTTCAAGTATTATCTCTCTATCGTTCTCTCCAAGGTACTTAAATTTAATTTTATAGCATTTCGTATCATCCCTCCGTGAAAGATCTTCCAAAGATCCGAAGAACTTATCAGCCCATTCAATTACAATAAGATTCCCCTTTTTTAGATAATCGTCAATTTTTAGATAAGAGAGTTCCTTTACGTCTTTTATCCTCCATGTATCTATGTGTATAAGTGACCCCTTTGCCCGTCCTAGGTCATAAGGATATTCGCTTACTAGATTAAATGTAGGTGACTTGATAAGTTGTTTTATCCCCAACTGCCTTCCGATTCCTTTTGTAAGATGAGTCTTACCAGTTCCAAGATCTCCTCCGAGAGAAAGTATGACACAGTTATCAATTAAATCAGTAAATATTTTCATAACAATAAGTGATCCGAAGTTGATGGTTTCTTCTACTGTTTTTGTCTCTGCTTTGAGTAGTTGGTCTCCAGGAATATCAAACATCATTCTCCCTTCTCGTAATATATTCATACTGTTGAGAGTAGTATCTACGACGGTAGAAGTTTCTCGGATAGGTAGCTCTCCTGCGTCGATAATAAGATCTATTAATTTCTTATTCTTTTCTGGTAAGTTCTTGAGCAGTTGTTCGACGCTGTACGGATTTGGTCTGTAGGCAACATTCGCAGATGTAGAGGTAACAGGTTTACCATACTTTTTAATAATATCCAGTAATTTTGTATAATCAGGAATTCTTATTCCAATTGTTCCATACTCTGACTCTAACCCTTTTGCTACAGCCCCTGTACTTTTTGAAACTACAGTAATTGGTCCCGGTAAATAGTTGTCATAAATGTTCTCTGCAGTCTCGTTAATTTCAGCATATTTTGAGGCCATGTTTTTATTCGTTACGGCAATAGAAATCGGGTTTCCTTCTCTTCTATCCTTATATCTTAATAGTCTCTTCACAGCCGTTGGATTAGTCGCATCTACTCCAGCTCCATAGCACGTCTCGCATGGAAATATGACGAGTCCTCCTTCTTTTAGAACATCAACAGCAGTCTCAACTAGTTTTGTAGAATTTATACTAATTTTCTTCATATACTGGTATTATATGTCATAGTAATGTTGACAGGAATAGTGTTAACTGGCATATTCACAGTTGTTTAAATAGTTCTTTATTAATTTGTGTATCTATAATATAGCTAATTTCATGTTGTAAGTTTGAAGTCTTGTAGCTAAATATTACAAATACGTGAATCTTTAGAAAAAGGGTGAATTACAAATATAAAACTTAGTAAATAATATACTTGTTCTGAATCAATTCAAATGCGAGCATTTGAATTGCAGGCGAGTCCATTGTCGAGCTTTTTAATGAGCAGTTAAGTTATGTTAACATAAACTTAATGGCGATTAGAGCGAGACAATGCAGCGAGCAGCCGAGG
>JBDRHV010000041.1:0-3558 GCA_043816465.1 bacterium
GAGTAAAAAGAGCTATCCTGGCTGCATCAAAATCAGCAGTAATAGTTCCATCGTAGTCTATAGCGATAGTGGTCATTATATTCCTTGGACAATTCTTATAATGTTAAATCCCTCAGCATACTGCTTATCTATCTCAGCTGCTCGTGTCTGAGCAAGAGCATACATAGTGTTTTCTCTGACATAGTATAGATCTCTCTGAGTGTTATATAAAGATAAAAGCTTAATCTTTCCATCTATCTCTTCTTTATTTAAACTAACAAAGAAGTTGGCTGTAAATTGAGGAGAAGATCTAATTATTTCATAGGATAATAGAGTTTGGGTCTTAAAAACCCTACGCGATTCCTCGGCTACTGTTTTATGGTCCTGATGTATATCCCCCATCCAATGGGTAAATACCATATCTGGCTTCAGTCTATCTTGTACAACTTCCAAGATCGATCTGATCTCAACAGAATAATCAGGAAAGAATCTGTTACGTAGATCAAACATTTCAACGTTTACACCAATGTTCTGAAGATATGTCTTTACGTTTGTCTGGTCGTGCTTAATTAGACGATTGCGAGAAAGATCCTGGCAAAGAGAGAAACTGAGATAGTGTATGTTTACATCGCTTTGGTGTGCAAAATAGTGGAGTGTTCCACCTGCACCAATCTCTATATCATCTGTATGTGCTCCAATGAAAAGAATATTCATTCTATTTTCCTATAAAGTGAGAGACGCGATATCTATATCCGTGACTTGATTTGCAAACTGGAGGTGGGCTCCCTATGAAAAGAGCAACACCCAATTGTGCTAAAGGGGCTGCAAAAGAGTCCAGACTACCTGAGATACGTGGGTTGATCTCGAGAAGCTTCAAGTCTCCGTTCTTGTCTCGTTTTGCCTGAATATTTATATTCCAGCGCATATTAATATGCTTCTGAACTTCACTAACAAATTCTCTAAACTCTTCTTTGTCTACAAAAAGAGCTGTATGACAAATACCACTACGTGTCAGTTTTCTTTGTCGAGCCCCTAAGAAGTGAAGTTCTCCATCTTTATTGAACACACAGTCAATAGAATATTCATCCCCAGGTAGAGTCTCTACAGCGATGATATCCTCTTGGATTCTATCTAGATAGTCTAGAGGAAAAGTAAGGCCAAATGCTTCTGGCTTTAGGGTAGCAAATCCCTCCAACCAATCTTCGGTAAGGATGAGTTTTTTGGTTCCCCGACTGCCGTATGCTGTGATCAACTTAATGAAACATGAATTATCTTCCATAAAGTTTCTTACTTCATCTTTATTATTGGTCCGAATGAAATTAGGAGAAATATTAGGAAGAGTGTCATAGAGCTTACTCTTGTCTAGCATCTTCTCCAACTCAGAAGTTTCTGAGACCATGACTGGTAGATCTGACTTAGATAAAGGAATCAACTCTGGATCTGTCAGAGGAACTACCACGTCGATGTTGTAAAATTCAACAATATTCTTCATCATATTTAGGTAGGATTTACTGTTACCAGATGTTACTACGAAGTGCTTGGTAGCTAAGTAGTTACCAGCAGTATTATCTTGTATATCACATCCAAAGACACGGTATTCTTGCAACTGTTTAAATGTTGCATACCATCCAGGACATCCCGATCCAGTCAATAGTATGTTCATTGTCTCTCCCGAACAGATTTTTTACTATTAACTTACCTAAGAAATGCCTTCCAGGCATTTCCAATCATATCACTATTAAAATGACGAACTGCTTCCTTTCTACCTGCATTTCCAATTCTAGTGGCAAGATCTTTATCAGCTAATAGTTGCTTTATTTTCTTATGAAGAAAACCTGGATCATCTGAAATAAATCCGTTTACTCCATTCTGAATCAAGTCAGGAATCTCATAAAGATCGTGGTTTCTAAGATAAGCAGCGTTCCCATGCTCTGGTCCTATTGCAACAATAGGAATACCAGTCATCCAAGCTTCTATAAAATTCAATGTATAGGAAGCGGGATGAGTACCAGTATAAAAATATACTCTACTGTCTCTCATTTCCTGTTTCAATTGTTCGTAAGGAACTTTTCCAATTCCGAAACCTGGTTGATTATTTCCAGGCCCGAAAAGCTTTCGAGAGAATAATTTCGTAACTTCATTAAATAAAGCATAATTACAATGAGTTCCTCTTTGCTGCATACTTTGAGAGAAAGTTATTACTTGCTCCTTATCACCATTCCAAGAACTATAATCAGCTGGGTCTTTACAAAATCTAATAAGGGCGTCCTGCCCAATAAATCCTGGAATCTGACATTCTCTTGGAGAATATCTAACAACCTGAAGACCTTCTTTTCGATACGGAAGAAGTGATTGTTCAGTAGAAGCAACTGACTGACCAATGGTTCTCCAGATAACTCTCTTGTGTTTCATAACACCCCAATTTCTTATTATCCATCGGGGCATATGCATTACGATAACAACATCAAAATTATCTACAAAAGCTTTATCAAGATAATCTTTAGTATCTTCTCCTGGATGTTTAATTGATAATTTATAAAACTGTTCACGAATCTCATCAGAATATTTTAACGTACTAATACTCGGACGAAGATCTTGATCACCACGATTTTGTGGTTCTACATAAGCTCCTGGTGAAAAAATATCATAACCGAGTTTATGAAAAAGGGAGACTTCATCATACTCTAAGATCTCATGACAGCTAAGATATAGAATCTTCATAACTTAAAGTTTCCTTACCCAAAGACTTTGCTGAAGATCAAGAAGACAAGTCCATCCTTGTGCCTTCAGATACTGTTTTAAAAGCCGCGGCTTGCCACCACCCGGTAGCTGGTTGTCATCAATTAGAATTAGACAATTATCCTTCAGTTTTCCAGAAGATTCAGCAGCTTTAAATTCATTTAAACAATGAACTTGAGCAGCTTCTTGCATTCTAATATCATCAGCTTGAGATCCAACAGGATAATCAAGGGAATCAAGATAGAGAAGATCGATATTAACTCTAGCAGCTTTTTTTAACCAAGCAACAGAGTCAGATAAAACATACTCAATATTTCTGGAGTGTTCAGAAGTACACTCTCTACAAATATTAAGATGAGTCTCTATCAAATCTACAGTGTAAAGCTTTCCGCCATGTCGAGAACAATATTCTCCAAAGATAGACGTAGACATTCCAGCTCCAAGATCATCTTCCTGTCTCTGACAACCAGTTTCTACAATTACAGGAGAATTTTTCCTTTGGAAAAGGAGATTAAGAGCCATCTGAAAAGTCCAATAGCGAGAGTTACTTCCACAGAAATAGTACTTATCAAAAAGCCAGTTAAAGCTTTTATCATCTGTATAAACTATTGTCTCCATAATTACTTACCTCCAACCCCACAGAGAGATTCAATTCGGCCTTTCATAATTCTACCAATTTTCTCATAAGAAAAATCTCTCATGACCATTTCTCTACCAGCATTTCCTTTCTTCTTAGCTTCTATCTGATTCTCAAAAGCTTCTCTCATTCTTATTTGACAAGAAGCAATACTAGGATCACCCCACATCATATCACCAGTGTAAAGAATTGAAATATGCTTC
>JBDRHV010000042.1:0-3778 GCA_043816465.1 bacterium
ATATGGCTTTGAATCCCGGGAAAATGATGATTATCAGGATAGTTAAAACGAGAAATGTAATAGCAAATATTGTTACATAGTTTTCAAGTATTGTCTGTATTGGATTCAAGCTTGATATTACATCTTGTTCTATTCTAATTACTGGTAGTTCGGCTGTTCCTGCATCTACTGCTGCTTGGTAGTCAACGATATTTTCTATTAACAGGTTATCAGTTATTTCAAAATTGCTTGGAACCACAACTGTATCAGGGAGTTCTATTCCATTAGCTAAGGCAATAGGAGCTGGAAGACATCCTGAATCCATCGATATTTCTAGATTTAAATCGGTTGGCCAGGCAGTACATACAGGTAGACTATTAAAATACTCCGTCATGACTCCCACATAAAGTGTATTGAAAAAATCTAGGTCTACCTCATAATTGAGAGGTGTATTTTGCTCAATTGACTTATATGCTTCAACTACAATGTCTCTTCTAGTATCTATTAATGCTTTTTGAATTTCCACATCATCAAATACTGCTGAAAAATCTATTTCTGGTGTTTCTATTTCTGTGCCTGGTTCTAAGGTAGCAGGATCAGCAGTCCCTGTGAGTAAATATGCTATTTGTTCTTCTATTCGAATGTCGTCAAGGGCAATATTTAAAGATCTTGAGTCTTTGAGAATGAAAGATATCGGAAGAATAAGGAAGGATATTGATAGAAACATCCAATATAGCACCGTGAAGAAGAAGGCTATAAATCCTCTTAAAATGTTGAAGCATGATTTCATGTTGGGGCAATTAAAAGCTTATGTTACAATTCCATTATACATAAATATTTTCATAAGTTTAGTTTTATAATTTATGGCAATGCTTGAGACAATTAAAAAGGAAAGGATTGAGAAAATAGAAGCCTTTCGTAAAAAGGGAATTGACCCATTTGCGACAAAGTCAAAGAGGGATACGATGGCTGATGATATCGTCAAGGATTATTCAAAATACGAAGGAAAATCTGTTGTTGTTGCTGGAAGACTTATGTCATTTAGGGATTTTGGAAAAATTGCATTTTCTCAGTTGAAGGATGGATCAGGTAGTGTGCAGCTTTATCTCAAGCAGGATGTACTTAAGAATTGGGATGATCTTAAACTTTTTGATGTGGGAGATATCGTAGATGCAGGTGGAAAGGTAACAAAGACAAAGACAAGAGAAATTTCTGTCGAAGTTGAGCAACTTGATATTCTTACCAAAGCAATAAGGCCACTTCCTGAAAAATGGGAAGGACTGAAAGTAGTAGAGGAAAGATACAGAAAGAGATATTTGGATATCCTTCTTAATGAAGAATCAAAGAAAAGGCTTGTTGCCAGAGCAAATATTGTAAAAGCAATAAGAGAATTTTTATGGGGTAAGGGTTTTGTGGAAGTAGACACTCCAATTCTTCAGCCCATGTATGGTGGTACAAATGCAAAGCCGTTTACTACTCATGTGGACTCTTTGGGTATGACGGCTTATCTTGCGATTGCAAATGAGTTGTATTTAAAGAGAGTTATAGTTGGAGGAATTGAAAATGTGTTTACCATTGGTCGACTTTTCCGAAATGAGGGAGTGGACAAATCTCACAATCCTGAATTTGCGATGCTAGAGACTATGAGTGCATACCAGAATTACGAGTACAATATGGATTTGACAGAAGATATGTATAAATATATCTGCGATAAGGTTTTTGGAAAGTACACATTTAAGATTGCAGGACAGGATGTAGATTTCAGTAAGAAATGGTCAAGAATCAAGATAGTGGATTATGTAAAAAAGAAAAAGAAACTTGATTTCGACAAGATGACTTTGGAGGAAGCAAATAAAGAGCTGAAGAAAGTAGACATTGAAAGTCAGGAGAGTGTAGGGGAGGCACTGATAGAATATTTTGAGAAAGTGCTTGGTCCAACTCTTATTCAACCAACGATTGTATACGGTCATCCGGTTGAAATCTCTCCTTTGTGTAAAAGAATTCCGGGTGATGAAAAATATGTTGAAAGGTTTGAGGTTTATATTGCTGGTATGGAGACTGGGGATAACTGGACTGAGCTTAATGATCCAATAGAACTGTACGACAGATTTAAAGCAGATCAAGAGAGGGAAGATGCTCATCCGAATGATATGGAATTTGTAGAGGCTATGGAATACGGAATGGCCCCAACTACTGGTCTAGGGCCTGGTATAGAAAGGGTAGCAATGATGCTTACTGAGACAGAAAATATCGATGATATAATCTGGTTTCCACTTATGAAACCTAAAAAATAATGAGGAGAGCGGAAGATATATTAAAAGAACAGCAAGATCTCTTTGGAGGAAAAGGGAAGTATGTTACTACCGAATTTCAAGACTATGGTTACCGTCTGGCTATTAGGTTAAACGACCTCCCTCACAAAGCACTCTATATTAAACTTGCAAAAAATGAACCGAGAGCTCTCATCGAGAATGCACTGTCATTTGCAGCTGATTATCCAAAGGCAAAAAATAAAGCGAAGATCTTCATGTGGAAATTGAAAGAGTTGAAGGATTCCGCCAAAGGAGATGCTTCGGCTAGCTCAGCACAAGGACAGGGAGCTAAGAAGGATTTGACTCAATAGTATCAAGGACGACCTCTACAGCTTCCTTGGCTGTATTGCTATCTACATTTGCAGCTGATGCAGTAATGTGTCCTCCACCACCAAGTGCCCTAGCGAATCTCTCTACATCTTCCGTATCTCTAAAAGCCCTAAAGCTTACCCTCCAAATATTCTGCTCAGGAGTTGGAATTACTACGAATCCCCAATCAATGTCCTTTGTGTTTACAATTAGTTGGGAGAGGAAGTAGTCTTTTCCTCCAGATGTAACCTCTTCTGATGTGATGTTATTTTGTTCTGTAAAATCTTTTTCTATATATGAATAACAATAGTTCTTTTCACACCTCATATTTTTCAATGCTTCGCTTAGTGCGTTCAGAGAATTCCGTGATATTCTTAGGGAATTCTTTTCAACCTGTTGGGGATTTGCGTTTGAGATGTCGAAAATCTCAGAAACCACCTCAAAAGTTTCAGAATTTACACTTTTATACAGGAATCTTCCGGTATCAGCTGTTATTCCGAAGTAAATTAGTGTGGCAATATCTTTTCCAACCTTAAAACCTCCATCAAACATTCTTTTGAAGGAGACATAGACCTGTTCTGAACAAGATGATCTCTTTTCATTGATAAAAATATCTCTTCCTTCTTTTGGGTGTATTTCATGATGGTCAATTACCGCTATTTTTGATGAGCCTTTCATATTTGTTATACATCTATCTAATCTGTCTGCATCGCATACAATTACAAGATCATATTTATCTAGATCTATTGTTTCATCTGGGATATTTTTGACAGATTTAATTCCAGGAAATACCTTTTCAGAATTGATAGGCCATTTATAATGAGATTCTTGAAGGATTGGATTGACTGTTTTTTCAGGAAATAATTGATTAATAATCTTCGTTACAGCAAGTACACCGCATATTGCATCAGGGTCGATTCTTTGATGACCGGTAACAAGAATCTTGTTCGATTCTTCGATAAGTTTTTTTAGTTTTAACTCTTCTTTTGAGGGTGTGAGTTTCATAAATGTATTAGGAGGTAGTATACTTCATCTCGAATAATATTTGAATTAATTATTATGAATAGACAAGAAGCGCTAGACTTGGTTCGTGAGTACACGAAGAATGAAAACTTGGTAAAACACATGTTAGCAGTTGAAGCTGCAATGATTACTTATTATAGAAAATTTGAAAGTGG
>JBDRHV010000043.1:0-2042 GCA_043816465.1 bacterium
TTTCAACATCAACTTCAAGACACTCTGCTACCATTTTTGCAGCCATAGTATCAAGTCCAGTTCCAAGATCTGTACCACCAATTAGAAGCATAAAATTTCCATCACCCATCATTTTAACTTCTGCATTTGCAGCATCAATACCAGGAAGACCAGAGCCTTGTTGTATAATAACAGCAGCTTTTCCTATCTTAATATCAGGATTATCAGAAACTTCTTTTTTACCAAGACCAATAAGCTCTTTTCCTTTTTCTAATGCTTCTCCAAGAGCACATGTTGTTATTGTCTGGGCAATACCTTCCTGACCTTCGCCAAGACACTTTAAGATTTCGAGATTGTATCCTGCGGTAACATGATTTTTTCTAAGTAATTCATAAAAATCTATGCCTAACTGCTCTGCTGCTTCTGCGAGTGTCATTTGTACAGCAAAAGATCCTTGTGGTGCTCCATACCCTTGATATGCACCTGATATTGGATAATTTGTATAATAAGCAGTTACCGAATATTTTACATCTGCACATTTAAAAAGTGATAATGACTTGGAACATGCATTCATTGGCACAGTAAGTGCATGAACACCATAAGGCCCAGTATTTGCTAAAACTTCCATATCAAGAGCTGTAATTGTTCCATCTTTTTTCATACCAAGCTTTATTTTTATTTCCATAGGATGTCTTAAACGTGAAGATATAAACTCTTCTTCTCTTGTAAACCTAAAAAATACAGGTTTTCCTGTTTGCCATGTTATCCATGAAGCAATATCTTCTACAACAATATCCTGCTTTGCTCCAAAACCTCCTCCAACTTTTTCTTTTATAACTCGAATTTTATTTTCTTTTATGTTTAAAATACTCGCAATAATTCTTCTCATATGCCATGGAACTTGAGTTGATGCATGAATTATGAGACGGTCATTTTCTATATGTGTATGAACTACATGAGGTTCAAGAGGTGTACACTGAATTGGAGATGTTTTGTAAACTCGTTCAATTGTAAATTCTGCTTCTTGTAAAGCTTTATCTGCATCACCTATTCCATCTGCGTTATGTGCTGCTATGTTTTTGGAAATATCAGCACCAATATGAAGAGGATTTTTTGAGATATCATAATCCTGAATAATTGGAGCATCTTCTTTTCTAGCATCTTCTATAGATAAAACTGGTTTTAAAATCTCATATTCAACTTTTATTTTACTAATTGCTTCTTGTGCAATTTCCAAGGAAGTTGCAGCAACTGCAGCAACTCTATCACCTACAAAACGTACTTTTTTATCAATCAATCTTCTGTCATATGGAGATGGTTCTGGAAAACCTTGTCCTGCAGAACTATACCTTGTTTCTGGTGCATTTTCATGAGTTAAAATATACTCTACACCTGGAATATTTGCTGCCTCTGAAGTATCAATACTTGTAATAATTGCATGAGCATGGGGGCTTCTAAGCATCTTAACGAAAAGTGAATCCGATTTAACTCTGTCTTCAACATAAGCAGCTTGTCCTTTGGCGAGCATTGTTCCATCAACTTTATTTTTCGCCTTTCCTATAACTCTTAAATCATCTGCAAAAGATGGGTTAAAATCTTCTGATGCCTTTTCATCTTTTATCTTTTTTGCTGCTAAATTCACAGCATTAAAAAATTGTTCATACCCCGTACAACGGCAAAAAATACCCGAAAGAGCATCTTGTATTTCTTTTTTTGATGGATTAGGTTTTTTATCCAGCAGTGCCTTTACTGCAAGCTCCATAGATGGAGTACAATAACCGCATTGAACTATTCCAGCTTCTAGAAAAGCACTTTGTATTGGATGAAGCTCTCTTGCCTTTGTCATTCCCTCGACGGTCATTATACTTTTACCATCAACCTGAGGTGCGAGAAGCAGGCAAGAGTTGACGAGTTTTCCATCAAGTAAAATTGAGCAAACTCCACATGTTCCCTGTCGATCACAGCCATCTCTTACAGATGTAATATTTTCATTTTTTCTTAGCAGATCTAGTACTGTCTCACCAGGTTTTGCTTCCCATGTACGTTTTTTACCATTTACAATT
>JBDRHV010000044.1:0-5604 GCA_043816465.1 bacterium
TGCCAGCCCGCCATAGCCTTGGTGAAGGCGGGAGCTACACGTCCTGCTCACGTATTGCTTCACTTCAGTCAGGACGAAAACAAAGTTTTCATCCTTCCTTTTCGTTATGCAATAGACTCGCTTACTTTGAAAATGCTAAAGCATTTTCAAAGTTGATAGAATCACATCTTCAAAGAACATAGACTAATCACGATTTCCTGTAGTTCAGAAGTCGTATTACATGGGTATTTTAGCAAATTAGCGAATAAAAATCAGTTATTAACCAATCAAGTCTTTTCTTGCGTAGTGGCACGATTATATGAAAACGAAAATAACGTCTAAATACAATCAAAGAATAAAGCATTGAGTAGTTAGAATGAAGAAGGAAACTACACCCAGTGTACTGAGTACTGTGTACTGACTACTGGTTACCTCGACATTAAGCCTGGAATCGAAGGAGTTTTAACCTCTTTACCCGGATCCTTGGCTAGATTAGCTCTCCTGGCTATCTCGGCCTCCACAATCTCCTTATCCCTTCCATATTTGACCCTAGAAATCTGCTTTATAAGTGCTGCAACCTCTTTATTTTCAGGATATTTTGAATCTTCATATTTCGTACTGATTGAGAATGGAGGTGGATATTTTCCGTCCACAAGAAGCTTCATACATGCATGAATATTTGGCTGATTTATAAGATCTGCAGCAGTAAATACTGGCTCAAAATGTGTCTCCAGATACTTTCCATCCTCTGACCCTACCCTCATAGCAAGAAGTGTTCCCACATTCCCAAATACAGCATCTTTCACCTCATCTGGCATCTGGCTAATATACTGATTTCCTACAGAGAGACTAAGCTTATATTTTCTCGCTTCAGAAAGGATAGATGCAAAATCCTTTGTGGCAAAAGTCTGGAACTCATCCACATACATGTAAAACGGAGTCCTCTGCTCCTCAGGTACATTCTCCCTACTTAAAGCGGAGGAAAGAATTTTTGGAACCAATAAAAGACCAAGAAATTGCGCATTTTCCTCTCCCATCAAGCCTTTTGCAAGATTCACAATAAGGATTTTCTTGTTATCCATGATATCCCTTAAGTCGAAAGAGGATTCTGACTGACCGATGATATTTCTCATAGCAATATTTGTAACAAATCTATCAAACTTTGAAACAATATATCCAAGCTTTTCAGATTTATGAAAATCGCTCGTCTTTGCCACCTGATCCTCCCAGTATCTCCTCACCACATCATCCTTCAATATTGGAAGCCATTCTCTTTTCACCCATTCATCATCAGTCAGGGCTCGCATCACTTCGACTAGCGTACTTCCCTTCTTGGACATCACTGTAAGCATGGAATTCCTTACCGCCTGTTCGAATACTGGACCAGTAAAGCCTTGATTGTTTGGATCAAACATCTTCTGAAGAAGAGCCAGAAATGCATTTACAACACGATGTTTGTCCTGTTCATCGTAGAAATCCATAATATTGAAGCCCATCGGTCTATCAAAATCTGATGGATTGAAATAAATAACATCCTCTGCTCTCTCATGAGGTATTCTTGAAAGCACATACTCAGCACTCGAGCCATGAGGATCGATAAACGCAAAACCATTTCCAGCATATGCATCCTGTATCGCCATACTCTGAAGCACATACGACTTACCAGAACCGGTCTGACCTACCGCATAAAGATGTCTCATCCTGTCATCTTCTTTTATGAAGACTTCTTTCGACTGTCCTCTAAATTTTGCGGTACCAAGCCAAGTACCTTCGCTTGGAACCATTGAGTCTGCTGGAGCTTCCCTAGAAAGAAGCCAGTGAATATGTGGTGTCTGAACATTCTTATTTGGGAAATGATAAATGGCTGCAATCTCCTCCACGTTCAATATCAGAGAATCTTTTTGAGCTGGATATCTATATATAAAGCTTTTCATAAAGTCCCTCTCATTAAGAGGACTTATCTTATCTCTCTTTAATTCATTGATACCTGGATTGGAAAACTGATCGAAAGCACCTACCACATTATTGAGATGCATTTTTGCGGTAGCCTCATCTTTTGATACAGCAACAACCCTCAGGGCACATTTGAAACCCGCCTTTGAACATTTCTTTGATATTACTTGAAGTTGGTCCTGACTCACCGTAATCTTCTTCTTCTCAGGATCACTATTATTTTCCTCTACTTTACCTACAAAAGACCTTCCACTTTTCTGCCACTTTCCACCAGCAGGAGTCATAACAAGCTGTATTGCAACCCCCTCTCCCTTTTCAACATTTGTAAGTGCACTGGTAATATTTGCAAGTGGATCTCCCTCAAAGTTTTCCGCAGTCTTCAAAGGATTATAACTTTCGTCTGTAAGAATTAGACTTGTAAAAGAGACATTCCCCTCATCTGGAAAAATACTGTATTCATCGACCTGTTTAAACTCTGCGTCCTGGTAAGAACCAAGGACTTGTCTCTCCACCCAGCCAGCAAGATCCCTTGGACAATACACATAAAACTTAATACTCTCTGGAAGGGCCACTATTTCAAAACTTATCGCATTCTTTACACCAAACAATTTTCCTAGAAAACCTCTGTCATCACCACCTATCCCAGACAGATTCGCAAACATTTGTTCTGCAACTCCTATCTCAATTTCATTTTCTTTTGGAACCATTACCTCAAAAAGTACCCAATCTTTTGCCTTATCCTCAAGATTATTTTTTCTTACCTTGAGTCCGATTAGGTAAATTATTCCAGATATTGCTACAAGTGAAAAAAATATTATCCCTATCATACCTAGATCCATACTGGATGTGATATTTTCTTGACTTGGGGAAACAACTTCTTGCTGCACAACACTAGCACCATCTGTCGGACTAGTAAGTTGTGATATTACTGTGTCATTCATTGAGCAGTGATTGTCAAATCTGATCAAGTATTAATTCTACCATCTAAAGATTTTTCTAGAAAGGATTTCGGACTATTTTGCAGAAAAAAGGCCACGAATATCACCCCAGATTTCCTCCAACCTCTGAATCAACACTGCCTGCCATGTTTGAGATTTATTTACATCGCCTTTCTGTGCTATTTTTGTGGAATTCTGAGCTACCGTTTGAGATGGAGCATAACCATCCACCTTGATCTGACCTCCAGATCTCTGTTTGATAGGCTCAATTTTCTGTTCTACCTTGACTTTTTCTTCCTCAGAACTTGATAATTCAGCCCCAATTTCTTTCTCTTCATTTGAAATCTCCTCTTTCACTTTCTTCATCTCAGATTCCACATCTACTGCCTCACTGGATCTTTCTTTCATTTCAATTGGCTTCTCAGATTCTATTTTCTCCTCGACTTCTGATACCTCTTCAGAAACACTTTTTTCCATTAATTTCACAACCTCATCCCCAATCCCCAGTTTCTCTTTATTTTGAATGATATATGAATCAACTTTATCTGAAGCAATTCCTTTATTGATCAATTCCTGACGCAGGAAACCTAGCACTCTTTCGGGTGATGATAAATCTTGTTTTTCCTGGTCTAAATTTGGTGTATTTGTATTCATAATTTCAAAAGTCCAATGACGAAGATTATACCATATACGACCGTTTATCTTTCTGAAGATCTCTAACCATTTCCCTTTCCTTAAGCCTTTTTCGCTTGTCGTATTTCTTTAGTCCCTGGCACAATCCCACTTCTACCTTAATGATTCCCCTGAACCCATACAGACTAAGTGGTATCAATGAAAGGTTTTTTGCCTTCGTCTTTCCAAGTAAAGTATCAATTTCCGCTCTCTTCATCAAAAGTTGCCTTTTCCGGATCGGATCGTACACCTTATCTGAACTAAATCTCCACTGGGGAACATGACAATTCCACAGCCACATTTGCCCATCATCTACTGATACAAAACTCTCCTTAAGGCTGGCACTGCCCTCTTTTATCGATTTCACCTCTTGTCCCAAAAGCGAAACTCCAGCCTCAAAGCTTTCAAGTACCTTGTAATCATGGTACGCCCTTTTGTTTTTTGCGAATATTTTCTTAGTCATCAGTGAATGATATCACCTACAGAGAAATCCTCAAAATCTTTGTTCCATCAAGCAAATACATGTACTTCTCCTCAGAGTCTACTACTATTTCCTTCACATCGGTCAAAATATCATCTCTGCTTCCTCTGTAAATGTACTGACTTATCATTACTCCCTGACCGGGGTGTTTTTCTCCGGTACCTTTCTCTATGACTACAATTCTTTCGTTTCCCTTATCATATATGTAAAGTGGTTTACTATCGGATATATTCGAAAATCCGCACCTTACATTACCGAGATCCTTGTCTAAACCACTTAGTGCAAATTGATCCTGTACACCACCATAGAATTTGTATACCTTTTCGCTCCCATTGCTAAGTACATAGATATTTCCATCAATCATAAGGTCTGTGGCTTTATCGAAAGCCCCATGTCTAAAATATTCCTCAGGATAACTAAAACCAAGTCCCGCTGGATATGATTTTAATACCCTTGCCTCGTCACTTTTTAACACATAGATATTGTCTCCAAAGGCCTCAATATCAGTCACATCTTCTATCGTTCTTGCGGATAGTTCTGGCATTGTATTGAACTCTTGATCTGCACCTGGTGCCTCCATATCAAGGGAAAGCATTCCAAGCTTGTTATCATATACAAACATGTATTTATCACCAATTGCCATCAGTACCGGTTCCTTAAGGGTATCCTTACTTCCTCCCACAACCTCTGTACCACCTCCATCGATATCATATTGATACACAGCATGTGTCGAATTATCAACCAAATATAAATATCCATTATTGATATTAATATCGGTCACATTTGCCGACTCTCCTACCTCCAAATAAGTCTCAATCAATATTTCATAATTTTCATTATCTTCAACAGCCACAATCCTATTCATTTGATCATTTACAGATAAAGCACTATCTTTCAGTTCATCTAATTTTTCTTGTTGTGGGTTACTTAGATTTTTCTTCTCGAGTTCTTCTATCGAATCGTTAATCCTTACCAGTAAATCATTGGCCTGCATTTCGTCGCTCTTCCAGATATCCTCAACATCCCCAATATCAGATTCAATACTATCTAAATCCTTCTGAATTTCCTCATTATACGCCCTATTTCTCTGAGCTCTAAAAGAAAATACTATTACGACAATGATTGTGACAATAAGTCCAATACCAATTAGTTTCCTTTTTTTATCACCTGTATCAAAAGAAAGTAGATTGTTTTTCTGAACAAACATCTTTTTTCTTGGACCATCCCTCAGCTTTAGTGCTGAAATTCGTGATGAAATATCTCTTTTTATTAATTGAAAATCAATATTCTTAAACCATTCCTTTGTTTTTCCAAATATCCCTGAGACGAACTTTATAAAACTGAACTTTTCACCTAGGGTTGGGTTTTCTAGCTTGATCTCTTTTCCATCCAATTTAACCGGAATATCATCCTTTTCCACTATCACTTCTGTATCATCCAATGGTACTGATTCATCAATCGAGAGTGTTAATTCCTCAGGTCTCTGAAGATCTATTTGGGGAGTATCATCAATTCTAAAGCCAATAAGCCATATATATTGAGAGCCTACCAATCCTTCAGAGAACTTATCGAGGTTAGATG
>JBDRHV010000045.1:0-2516 GCA_043816465.1 bacterium
GTGCATATTTTATGAATTCTGGGTAAAAGTTATTTGGTTCAGCTTTTTTATTACTGCTGTTCATAATTTCTCTCTTGAATTCCTTCATAGTTATATCTCTCATAACTAGCTTGTCAAAACCAGAATTTGACTCAGGAGTGAATTCAAGCAAATTGTTATTACCAGAGGTTTTCCTTGCTATTTTTTCCCAAAATAGTTTAGTTCTGGTCAATACTTCTTTGGGGTTATTGATAATGTTGTTTTCATTATCAAGTAAGCCTTTAATTGGTTTTCTAGAGTTACCTTTTAGAGTAACTCTATTTATAAATTTTCTGTTTTGGAAACCGGCTTTTCTATTGTTAAGCCAAACTTGTTTCCTTTTATTTTTCATAAATTCATTTAGAATTTTCCTTTTCTTTTTAATTCCTTCAGTTGAGGTATCCAACTTTTTCAAGGAATCAATTATTTTGTTTGGGATATAAAATCCGTTATTATTTAATGACCTTTTTTCACCAAAGGTAACACAAGCAATTCCTGTTATTTGTTTTTCAAGAAGTTCAGGGTCATTCTCCAGAGGGGTTCCCTCTACAGCTTCCGTAAACTTCAGAATTTTTTCCTTCTCATTGAATTCGGGAGTAATGGGTGACGGTTTGTAGAGTTTTCTCTTTCTATTGTCCGTCCAGATTCCATGGATCGTGGAGGTAATAGGTAGGTGTCTATTCTCAAATCTGAATATTCCACCTATACTTCCATTTAGAGTTTTAGAAATGAAATTTTTCTGTGACAGGCCTTGAGAGACATAAATCCTATCAATGCCTTTATTTATGGTTGCAGAGAGGTTATGACCTGCCAGGACCCCGTTCCAGCATTCATTTCCATCTCCTGCTAAAATAATTTCATAGCCTTTTTTCAAGGCATCATTAATTCTTTCCCTAGTTATTGTAATGACTTTTTTCTTAGCCAATTTTTCACTATTGCCCGTCGGGCCATATAAATTGATAATTCGAATGGTACGGTATCCTACTGACACATCAATGTCTAATAGGTGACCCATTGCAAATTCATGTTTAAAACAAGAAAGTACGTTTGTTTTGTTTGAGGTGAGAATAGCTACTCCCGCATCCCCATCTCCAGTTCTTTTTATGTCAATATTTCTTCCATCTGCAAATATTTTACAACCTTTGTGGGGTAGAGTAAGCCACTTAGAGGCTTCCCTACTAATATGTGTTTCTTGAATACATACTATATCACATTGTTCTTCTATAAAGAACTTTTGGAATATGTATTCAAATTTCAATATATCATTTATACCATTTGCATTACAAGAGGCAATCTTGAATTGCTTGGTACTTTCTTTGTTTTTGTAGTTGAATTTAGTTTTTTTAACAGAGTTCAAAGCCTTAAGCTTTCTGTTAACATTTTCTCTATTGAAGTCCATCCTATTTCTTGAGGAGTCTTTCCTTCTCTGGATAGACTTAGGGTTTTTGCTTGTATTTCTTAATGCCGTATTCAGTACTATTTCATATCTATCCTTTGGGATATTTTTATGTGAATAGTCATGCGGCTCATTGTAGAGTTTTGAATAAATTGGCTTTAAAGGGGGAGTATTATCCCCCTCTTGAGTTACAATGACATTCTCTGCTTCAGAAAATGTCGACAAATCATTGTTTATCTTATATAAGAAAACTCTACCTTTAGTTCTATCTTTCAGGTGACTTATATAAGTTCTACCGTCTGAAATTTTAACCCATGAATTCTCAGCATATATGTGAGACACGTAATGGTTCGAATTGACGAATTCAATTATACAGTAACATGAATAGTTTCTATCCATATGTTTAATATCATCAGGAATAATCTCAAGTTCATTTAAAATCATGAATGACTCCGGGAGTTGTACATTCCTATTATATGAGTGAGGTACGAGTGTCTTACAGGTTGGACATTTTTTTAATTGTCCATATTTCAAATATGTATTGAAGTTAGTAGACATTCGACCAGTATTAGTGAAAATTGAAAACAGGGGGGTGCTTATCTTACCTTGTGAGGTAATTAACCCACATTGTTCGCATTTAATTTCAAGCTTACTATAAGTAGGTAGTGGCATTGAAAAGAGTTCTTTGACTTTTGGAATAATGTCAATTACATCTTTATAACCTTCACCACACCAGAGTTTAATTTCATTCACTTTGGTGTTAATATCAATAGTGTCAAAGTTTTGACATAAGTTTTTCCTGGCTAGGTTCATTCCAAATATCGGAATACCTGTGAAGTCCCAGCCTGCTACTTTGAAGAGTTGCATTACGCAATTAAAGTAACATATATTTTTTTTGTTTTCATATAATAATTTTTCTAGAGGTACTGGAAGGTTTTCTACTTCCGTTTTTTGTATCTCAGGGATAGGGTTTTTATTAGGAGAGTTACTAATACATCCTCCTTCTAGTTTTTTTAATCCTATATAAATAGGGTTATAAAAAAGGTCTAAAAAAAGAAAGTCATGTATTGGGGGTATCAAGTTCTTTAATTTCTCTTGCGAG
>JBDRHV010000046.1:0-3929 GCA_043816465.1 bacterium
TATTATGGCAGAAGAAGAAACTTCGGGTTGGGTATGTTGTAAGTGCGGTTCACCAAATTTTTATGATGAAATATGTTTCGTGTGTGGACATCCAAAATGTGAAACATGCAAAAATTTGACTGAAGAAGAAGCCAAACAAATTACAGAGGGAGAACAAAAAGCTGGTGCGTGGCTAACTGGTCAAGAACGGAATAAAAGTACTTTCAGTAAAGAGGCGTATGAAAAAAACCTGAAAGAAACCCAATTAGCAGACCTGCAAGAACAAATAGAATCGCAGATGGAAGAGGTCGGAGAAAGAAAGGATGTCCCAAGAAAAAAACGGTAACATCCGTTTCAGAGTTGAAAAGCTAGAGAAGGAAATAGCTAAAATCCAGAGTTTTTTAAAGGGAAAAACTTTAGCCAGATTCAAGTATGTCAAATCCAATTATAAGTACATAAAGGACATATATGCACGATTGGAAGACATGAAGAAGGAAATCGAAAAAATAAAAAAGGTTATAAATATTGAAAACAATAATATAAATACAAGTGATGTTAATGGATGAGTTCAAGTCGTTTGAATGCATTATCGAAATTTCTTCTGATTGGGGCGAGATAGAATTTATTGGTTCCCAGTTATTCAAACCAGAAGTCACAATATTGGAAGGATACACCCAGCACATTAACATAAAAGATAACAAAATTTCATTTATGGTCCCACAGCAATTGTTAAATGTCCCTGATAATAGAGGAAAAATAGCCATTTTCTATTTAAGAGTTAAATTAACCTGTTTGATTGAAGGAGAAGAAACTATCACTTCGATAATAATAGAGAAAGGCGATTGTGGGAAAGTTGACATTGAAATAGATAAACATCATTATGAAAATTCATTGAATCTTCCAAATGATTGTAGAAACAAAAAACTGATAGAACTTCCCACAATAGGAAATGTCGTACCAGTCGAAAATATAGTTGTAACAGTTGAGAAAAAAGAAGAGAAAAAACCGAAACCACAATTAACAGTATATCCAACTATTTTAATTGTCACTCCAACTAAGAACGACGCACATTATCTCGAAAGACATTGCAAGACATGGGAAAACGTTGATTATCCAAGAGACAAAATTAGATGGATATGGATGTGTGGCGAATCAGATGATAACACATTAACTCTTTTAAATAATTATTTTTCAAATGGAAAATGGAAATGTGAAATTTACGCCGAACCAAAGTTTGACAATTTAACTGGAAATGCTATGTGGATAGCAGATGTTGTAAATGCGGCACGAAATATATATAATAATGAGGATTTTGTGGTTCTATGCGATAGTGACATAGTGAAAATATCTCCATCTCTCTTGAAAGAAGTGGTGGAATTGGATTTAGACATAGTAGCCCCCTACGTTTGGCATGACGGACGGGAAAGGGACTTTTTTGATACTTACGTTTTTAGGGAATTGGATGGAACCAGATACCCAGTACGTAATGTTCCTCATATGAATTCTAAAGAACCAGTGGAGTTGGCTTCTGTTGGGACGATGCTTCTCATAAAGGGAGAAATATTTAAATCGGTTAAATTTGAGAATCCTTGTCCAAACCTTCAGTTCTGTAAGAATGCGAGGAAGAAAGGTTATAAGATATGGGCAGTTCCTTGGATAACAATTCTACATGCTGACGTTGGCAAAGAGGGGAGAAGAGAAAATCACGATGCTCCAGAGGATTTTGTGAAGAAAGGAGTATTACCAAAATCAATATTGGAGAAATTGAGATGAACGAATTTATTCCTTGGGCACGTCCAGATATTGGTGAAGAAGAAGTTAACGCTGTAGCTGAAGCGGTAAAGTCAACATGGATTGGTGGTAACGGACCGCTCACTAAAGAATTTGAAGAAGGGGTTTCTAAGAAGCTTAACGTTGATTATGTCATTGCAGTGGCTAATGGTACTTTAGCTTTAATTTGTTCTTTGCAAGCATTGATGAAAGGAAAACCAGAACCAGTTGTCGGAGTACCAACATTTACATTCATCGCAACAGTAAATTCTGCTTTCGCAGTTGGGACTCCAGTGCTTTTTGATTTAGATGTTAGTACATGGAATATGGAAAAATATATAGTCTCCATAGATGAGAAGAAACTGAGTTCATTAGATATTATAATGCCAGTTGATGTTGGTGGTAATCCAGTGAATTATGACGAGATGAAAAAGTTGGGTTTACCCATCGTTGCAGATTCGGCTGAGGCTATAGGGGCGTCTTATAAAGGAAAGCCGATTGGAAGCCAAGCCGATATACATTGTTTTAGTTTACATTCTGCTAAAATAATAACTACTGGCGAAGGTGGATTAATAACGACTAACAATATAGACCTATACGACCAAATGAGGTCAATAGTAAACCAAGGTTATGCTGGTAATAAACGACCTTGGGAATATTTACACCAGAATATAGGTTTCAATTATAGAATGACTGAAATGCAGTCAGCAATCGGACTGGTTCAATTAAAGAAACTTGACAAATATGTGAAAGAAAGGAACGAAATGGCACATATTTACAGGGACATTATAGGTGATAAGGCAAGTTATCAAGTCACCACAAAAGATTCTATTCATCCATATTTCATATTTGGGATATTGATTAAAAATCAAATTGAATTTTGTAAAGAAATGTTTAAAAACAACATTCAAGTCAAAGTCACGTTTAAACCAGCCCATAAGCAACCCTGCTACAGACATCTGTTTGGTTATGAAAACTTGCCAGACTCTGAACGTATCGCTAGGAAAATAGTGAGTCTCCCTATATGGAATGGTTTAGGTGAAGAAAAAGTAAAATATATAGCAGAAACTGCAAGGAGATTGTTAAAATGAGGGGAGAAAAAGACCATTCGTTAGAAAATTCAAGTGTCCTCGTTACTGGTGGCGCGGGATTCATCGGGTCATCTCTGGTTAGACAATTAGAAAAATTGAATTGTGATATTACGGTTCTAGATAATCTTTGTGCTGGAAAAGAATCACATATTGCCGATACAAAAGCTAATCTTGTAGTGGGGGACATCAAAAATAAAGAACTTCTACGAGAAATACTTAAGCGGGATAAAATCGAGTTTTGTTTCCATTTAGCGGCTGAACCGTTTATTCCGAAAGGTTATCAAAACCCAGAAATAATGTTCGAATCAAATACATTGGGCACAATTCAAGTACTTAAGTCTTGTCATAATGCAAAAGTAAAAAGAATAATATATTATTCTACATCTGAAGTGTATGGAACCGCACAAATTCTTCCAATGAATGAAGAACATCCAACTACCCCTCATTCGATTTATGCATTGGCGAAGTTTGCTGGAGATAGAGCTTGCTTCATATTGTGGAAAGAACGGAAGATTCCAGTAGTTATCTTGAGGCAATTTAATTGTTTTGGACCCCGTGAAGCACAGCCTTATATAATACCAGAGATTATCACTCAATTTACAAGAGGGAAATACTTACATTTAGGTAATATTAATGCGAAGAGAGATTTCACATATGTTGATGATGCTACCAGAGGAGTAATCAAACTGATGGAAATGTCTAATTTTGAAGGACAAGTTATTAACTTTGGTAGAGGAAAGAATTGGTCTGTAAAAGAGATAGCAGACAAAATTGCTAAGGTTATGGATAGGGAAAATTACGAGTTAACAATAGAAAAAAACAGATTAAGACCGTTTGATGTTGATGAACTTCTATGTAATAATGCCTTATTCAACAAGTTGACTGGTGGAGTACAGTATACCGACTTCGAAGAAGGTTTAAGGAAAACTGTTGAGTGGTATAATAAAAATGGGAAGAAATGGTCGTGGGAAGAGTAAAAATTGCTTTCGATTTTGACGGCGTTATAAACCGACTTCCAAAACCATTTGAGTTATTCATGAGATATAGTGGTCCAGATGACGTAATTAGTAGAACTGGATTAAATAAACT
>JBDRHV010000047.1:0-10624 GCA_043816465.1 bacterium
GTCAACCTAATGTTGTACGAGTTTGAATCGACACCGTCTGTTGTAAGGTTTCTAGTAGGATCATCTGGAATAAGTGCTGTAATACCTACTGGAATGTTCGTCACAACAACTTTTGTCTTTGCTGACGTGCTAGTGCTAAAAGTTGTTTCTACATCATCACCATTTTTTGCTTTCATTCGGAGTTGATAAGTAGTACCTGCTGTCAATCCAGTAACCCTTGCTACCCCTCCTGATACAAATTCTGAATATGTACCCCAATCCTCCGCCACTTGAAGAACACCAGTATCTTTATTCACATACTTTCCCGTCGATGTTTCCTCTACAGCAAAGACAGTATTTGAAGGATTTGAATTAACATTCAAAGTTAAATCAAGTGAAGTCGGAGTTGAATCAGATTTACTCGGAGTACCGGGAATATTCGCTAAGGTGTAAATACTTTGAGTATCAGAGTATGTTGTTTCTGTACTATCACCATTTCTCGCTTTTACCCCAAATGTGTATTGCGTATTTGGAGAAAGAGCTATTGCTGTAGCTTCGGACGCTTGAATCCAAGAATTTATACCACTATCACAGCTTTCCCCAGTACAATCAAAGTACAAACCAGATGATCCAGAGGAAATATTATTCGTATTTGCGGCATTCAGTACAACAGTAGATGTCGTGACTTCATCCACCGATATCGTAGGTATATTAGCTAGAGTATATACAGACAAAGTTGAAGATTCTGATGTCTCTACTGAATCCCCATTCCTTGCTTTTGCAGTAAAGCTATACTGAGTGTTTGCAGAAAGTCCCGTCGCAGTATCGGTATCCGTCTGTAACCACTCATTTATCCCACTATCACAACCAGCACCAAGACAATCAAAATATAATCCTGAAGAATCAGAAGTAAGATTAAAAGTGTTCCCAGAAGAAAGAGGGATAGTCGATATCGAAATAACACCAGCTGACAATGTCGGTACATCTGTAAGTGTATAGACAGATGCAGTCGATGAATAATCTGTTGTGCCTACATAATTGTAAGATACAACCTTCCTTGTATACTGAGTGTTCGTAGAAAGTCCAAGCTCATCTATATAACTCAAATCTTGAGTTTCCACAGTATCAATCAAAGAATCATCCGCTCCAAATAGCTTGAATCCAGATTCATTTGTAGAGTTATCAGTGAAATTCCATCTTATCGAAGATATTGAAAGTGGAGTAGGAGACCCTATCGCCGGAATATTAGGGCTCGATTCGTATACCAGAGAAATATCATCAAGTACCGGAGTCACCACACCACCATTTGTCCCAAAAGCTATTTTGTAATAGAAAGTAGCACTTTGCCAAGTCAGACCAGAAAGATCTATCTCATTATCAACTCCAGTCGTCAAAGTATCAGATTCACCCAAGACTCCAGCAGAGCTGTACCAATCACTAGTATTTATACTGAATTGAATTGTAGCTGTGGTATCAGTAGGTTTTGAAGATAAATTATATACAAAAGATTCTATGCCAACACCAGTATCACCAGAAACAAGATCTAATGATTGGATAGCCAAAGAAGTGGAGTAAGCTGGTAATTGTTCTGAACTAGCACTAGGTATCGAAGTACCCGAAAGAGAGGTTATATATTCAATTCTTATTCGACCACTTCCACCATTACCTCCATCCGCTGCACTTGTTGCACCAAGACCTCCTGCAGCACTGACTGTAGCAGAACTTATATCTACAGTCCCACCAATGATTTTGATTGCACCACCTGCTCCACCAGCTCCACTTCCCCCAACTCCATTACTACCTATTCCACCACCATCGTTTCCTTTTGCCAAAATACTTCCAGATCCACCTATGGAATCTGCCATTATGAAAACTACTCCACCACCTTTTCCTCCATTTCCCCCATAAGAGTTACTAGTTCCGCCAAGTGATTCATGATAACCAGCACCACCTGCACCACCTCCACCTCCAAAGGTTAATAGCGAGAGTTCATTTATTCCAAAGGTTTTTCCTCCACCACCACTTCCTGCATATTGAGGAGCTCCCGCAACCGCTGTACGACCTGCACCACTACTTTCATCTGATCCATTGGTAGCAGTTCCATTGTTTAACACCTGACCACCATATCCACCTGTACCGTGACCTCCTCCTCCTCCTCCTCCTCCATAACCGCTAGACGAACTACTTCTTTCATATGCTGCACCACCTGCTCCTCCCCCTGATGCACCAATATTTATTGTACCCGAACCTCCTGAACCCAACGGGCTACTTGCAACTCCTATACCTCCTCCTCCACCTCCACTGGTTACACCCGCATAGCCATTATAATCTCCGGTATAGACACGCCCTCCATATCCACCTTTACCAACATTTGCAATCGATCCAAGCCCACACGTCGAATTGCTACCATAATTTGCACCCGCAGTCCCTCCCGAATAGCCCTTTCCAACAGCAGAAATTGTTCCACTAATAGTTACAGTACCACTCGCCCTAAAAAATAATACTCCACCTTTTGTTCCATTCCATACTGATGGTGTCCAACTATACCCTTCATCCACAGTAACGTTAGTATATTGGGGAACTCTTTGCACTATGATTTTTTGAGTTGTACCGTCATATCCATTCTCCAACTCTCTATCGAGTGTTAAAGTATTTACGTCTATACCTGTAATATATGCAGTATCATATTTTCCAACGTTCGAACCATCCTGAGTCGTACTAAATAGATTTATTATTAGTATCTCATCACCAACTGCAAGTCCTGTTGGAGATGAACTCAATATCACAGTATTACTTCCAGCACTTACGCTACTTGTCACTGAGAAATCTACTGCATCACCATTTGCTCTTCCAACACATGACTGGGTATGAATATTCATATTGCTTGAGACAGTACATGCACCATCCGAACCGTTTCCATATACATAGCTAACCGATTCGGCCTTTACCTGCCCACCCGTCACCTCGTAATCAGTGGAATTTGCAATATCAATATAGCTCGAATCTGTAAATGTATCTGAGAACTCTACAGCACCAATTTGCCTTCCCTGCCTAAGAAAAGTAAGCATTGCAACAATTATTACCACCGTTGAAACAACAATCAGAATAGGTATAGAAAGGAGAAGATAGAATTCTAGATTCTTTTTTGATTTGAACTGCGGCAGTTTAATCACAATCACATAATAACAAAAAAGGACTGTGGTGGAAACCTATTTATCCATACTGAGGATAGTGGCATTTTTTATATTTTTTACCACTTCCGCATGGACAAGGATCATTTCTTCCTGGTTTTTTTGATGACTTTATTACAGTTTGTGGTTTTTCTACTTTTCCAGGTCTACTATCTCCTCGTAAAATAACCCGCTCTTTCTGTGCTATTTTTTCTACTTCAGATTGTTTTTTCAAAACCTTTACCTTGTAAAACCTTTTTACAATAGAATCCTCAAATTGGGATAGAAGGTTATCAAACATATTAAAACCCTCATTCTTATACTCTACCAGAGGATTCTTTTGGGCATATCCACGAAGGCCGATGCCATGTCTAAGGTCGGTCATGATATCAAGGTGATCCATCCACAACCTATCCAAAGTTTGGAGGATAAGTTGTCGTTCAAGTTGTACCGATAATTTCAATCCAAGAGTCTGCACATGGACAATATGAGCGACAAGAAGTACTTCAGAAAGCATTTTCTTTTGGACTGATGGTTCATTTGCTTTATCAAATTTCTCAGAAAAATCTTTCCATCCCTTGTATCCGAGTTTTTTTGCAGACTCCTCAGCAAGATCTGTCGGGACAATATTATTAAATGCAACCAATACTTTAAACTCCTCTTTATTATCAAGTTTCTTGTCATCAGAAAGCTGGACAGAAACAAGAAAATCAAGGCTATCCAGGGATAATTTCAATATCCACAAGCTTAGTGGGTTTGTTAATTCAGGATATTTTGCCCATTGATCGATATTCCATGATGACGGATCTTTAATAGAAAAATCTCTTACTGTTTCTATTATTTTAGAGCTAGAAAATGATTTATCGAATTTATATGTCACTTTCCCTATTTTAGCTTCAACTTCCTTATCATCTACATCATTTAATATCGAGATAATTTTCCTTCGAAGGTCGTATACTATCTCCCTTTGCTGGTTTAGAACATCATCATACTCGACAAGATGCTTTCTAATATCAAAGTTATGTGACTCTACCCTTTTTTGAGCGGACTCTATCGTCCTCCCAATCATTCCAGATTCAATAGGCATATCGTCTTCCATCCCAACCCTTGCCATAACAGCACCCATTGCGTCACCACCAAAAATCCTCATAAGATCATCCTCGAAAGAGACGAAAAACCTCGATGATCCAGGATCTCCTTGTCGACCGGATCTTCCTCGAAGCTGGTTATCTACCCTTCGAGATTCATGTCTCTCAGTTCCAATAATGTGCAAGCCATCCAAATCCACAACACCTTCTCCAAGTGCAATATCTGTTCCTCTTCCCGCCATATTTGTGGCGATAGTTACCTGTCCTTTTAGACCTGCCTGAGCAACAATCTTTGCCTCTTTTTCATGTTGTTTTGCATTCAATACGTTATGACTAATTCCCTCTTTTTTCAAAAGCGAAGAGAGATACTCAGATATTTCTACAGAAGTTGTACCCACAAGTACCGGCCTTCCTTTTTCATACATTTCTTTTATTTCCTCTATCACTGCAGTGTACTTTCCCTGCTGAGTTCGATATACCTTGTCTGCAGAATCTTTTCGAACTACCGGCAAATTTGTAGGGACAACAATCACTTCAAGGTTATATATATCTGCAAACTCCTCAGCTTCTGTAATAGCAGTACCTGTCATTCCTGCAAGGAAGTCATAAAGCCTAAAATAATTCTGAAAAGTAATAGTGGCATGAGTTCTAGATTCTCTTTTTACCGGTACGCCCTCTTTTGCTTCTATTGCCTGGTGAAGTCCTTCACTATATCTTCTCCCAGGAAGAACCCTTCCAGTAAACTCGTCAACAATTAAGACCTCCCCATCTTTAATAATGTACTGATCGTCCTTTCGGTATAATTCTTTAGCTTTAAGGGCATTCTCTAGATGATATGCGAATGAGTGATTTTCCCAAAGATTTTCTACCCCAAGTCTTTTTTCTACTTTGTTTACACCTTCGTCAGTGAGGGAGACAGAGCCAGCTTTTTCGTCAACAACATAATCAGATTCAATATTCAGAATTCCAACAACATCTGCAAACCTTCGATATTCTTCGTTTGAATCCTCCGCTGGAGAGGAAATAATAAGAGGGGTACGGGCTTCATCAATAAGAATAGAGTCACATTCATCTACAATTGCATAATAAAGAGGACTCTGCACCCTTTGATCAAGACTAACTGCCATATTGTCCCTAAGATAATCGAACCCAAACTCATTATTTGTTCCGTATATCACATCGCATTCGTATGCCTCTTTCTTTGTGCATTGGACAATATTTGTCCCCTCCATGGAACTCATTAGCAACCTTCCCTCTTTCTTTATCAATTCATCTCTCTCTTTTATTTTTTTCTTTCCTTCATTTCCTTTTAATTTGATCAACTCTTCGTCTGATATGAACTTATAGGAAGCTCCAGGGGTGATTATTCCAACGCTCATTCCAAGTACATTGAAAATATGGCCGCACCATTCTCCATCTCTTCTTGCCAAGTAATCGTTGACAGTAACAAGATGTGCTCCCTTACCCATAAGTGCATATAGAAATAACGGCATTGTGGCAACAAGGGTTTTTCCTTCCCCAGTGAAAAGTTCTGTTACAAAACCCTCCGCAAGAAATGTAGCTCCAAGTACTTGCGCATCAAAAGCCCTATGTGCAACCGTTCTTTTTGCTGCCTCTCTTACCCTCGCAAAAACTTCTGGAGTAATCGCAGATAACTTATCTCTGTCTGATTTTTTTCTAGCCTCTATTTCAAATTTGGTCGACTGTGTCTTAAAAGGATCTCTTGATAACCGAGCTTTAGATACATCGATATCCAAGTCTTTTTTGAATTTCTCTGTGGTATCTAATAACTCTTTATCAGAATATTTCGAGACCTTATCTTCCAGAAGGTTTATTTCCTCCACTGTCTTTTTTCGCTTTGCTAGCTGCTTTTCATTTGAGTCAAACAGCGTTGAAAATATCTTTAGCATGATGAAAAGATTATACCACGCTGAAGTGATTAAACTGTTTATAGCCTATAACTGGTCAAGGACTGTCCTTGACCAAATGTTTCATAAATTTAATAAAGTTTTAATAATTGACCAGTATTATCCTAATCATGACTAGAAAACCCAGAGGAATTTTTGAGGTAGGTTATTACTATCATATCCTGAACCGAGGAAATAATAAAAACAATATATTCAAATATGCTGAGGATAAAGGTTTTTTCCAAGACAGGTTTTTCCAATACCTAGATGATTTTTACGTTCAACCAATTAACTTTTGTATTATGAATAACCACTTTCATACAGAAATTTACATTAATGACAAATCCAACGTTTCAGAATTCATGAGATCACTCTGTACCTCATTTGCAATGTATTACAATAAGAAATATCCACACACCGGACACGTATTTCAGGACAGATATGTCTCCAAACAACTCTTTACAGATGCAGGTGTTTTAAATGTTTACAACTATATAAGAAATAATCCTGTAAAAGCCGGTCTATCCGCCATTCCAGAAGATTATGCCTGGCTATGGGAGGCAAGGACAGTCCTCGACAGAGTCCTCGACAGAAACAACTATCCACACATCCCGCTCCCACCCAATTTCCCCCTCCAACTTTCATGATGTTTTAATAATCAGACGGTAATATCTTTCGTATGAATAAATACAAAAAATTTCTACTTTTCCTACTCTTAGTTGCTATCCTCTTTTTCTCCCTAAGGCAAAAAAGTCAGGCGGCAACTTTCAAAACCCAAATTCTGGTTAAATACGACACCTATGTAGCTAATGGAATTGGTATGACCAACAGCTCTCAGGAAAGAAACTTATTTGCGGGATACGACAATTCCACCATAAAAAAAGTAACCCGCATATATATGAAGATTGATTCCGAGGAAATACAAATTCCATCAGAAGATATTAATTCAGCTTATTTAAACTTATATCAATATTCATATCTTGGAACAGAGCCCTTCAATATAGCTATTATGGCACCACAGTACGCTTGGGAGATAGATCAAATCAACTGGATTAATCAAGTAACTACGGTAATCTACCAACATTACTACGGGATATCAGTTGAATCAGGTTGGAAACAATTTGACATAACAAATCTTGTCAAAAGGTGGATAAAAGAAGATTCTTTTGATAAAGGACTGATGTTCAAAATGTCCCCTGATACAGGTCCTGCTGCTTTCTACTGGTCATACGATTGTGTACTTGCTCCAAATCTTCCGAAATGTTTAAACAATGAACAGCCATATATAGAAATTTCATATGAAGCTAATACTTCTCCGATATCAGGAACGAATCTTTTTCCTGCAAACGATTCTGTATTTACTACTAAAGAAATATCATTCTCAATTCAAGGTTCGACTGATCAGGAAAATGACGAAATATCATACACGCTGGAAATCTCAGACGATAATTTTCAAAGTGAGCCAATATCCGCAGGACCACAGGTATCGAACGAGTTTATCTACACTTTCGAAGAATATGGAAAATATGATTGGAGAATAAAAGTTGCCGACTCAAACGCTCTATCTTCGTATTCGGAAATTTACAATATTTCAATAGTTGAAGAAATCCCACCAGCTGAAGAACCTAACGAAGAAATACTTGGAATCTTTACAAACAAATGTATCGTGAAATACTTTAAAGATGATTCTAGTTTTGATATGGCAAACTGCAAATCAAATGTACCAATGATATCCAATGTTTCAACAACACAAACAACATCACATAGTTATCTGACCCAAATTACCGGTAAAGTCGATCCCAAAAGATTAATTACTGTTTTTTTCTATCGCTGCAAGGAGACTACAATCCTAGACCCAAGAACATTTTTCATGTGCATTTATGAAAAATACAAAGAAATCGAGATGGAGTCACTAGTTAAGAACCAACTTTCACCTTTAATTAATCTGAAATATTCAACAGAAGAAAAGGAAATAGACAGGCAAGGAAACTTCTCAATTACCATTTCGACCTCTTCAAATCCTATGGGAAAGAAAGTTTCAGTCCAAAACACAATGATAATTTCAGATACAGTCTCTTCAAACAGATTTACTTACATTCTTAAATCCAGCCCATCCAACCAAATAAAAATTTCAAGTGTTAGTTATCTTTCAAGTTTACTATCAAATTTCTTCAAAAGGATTATCGGTGTTACCCAATGGTATGGGAAGACTAAGTTTTTGGATTTTCATACAGGAATAGACTTTGGAGCAAAAAAGGAGAAAATCTTTTCACCAGAGGATGGCACTGTTGTACATGTTGGATGGGACAACTACTTTGGATCATGTTTGTCTGGTGGAAATATTCTAAAAATCAAACACTCCAACGGCATCTACTCTGTTTACTATCACCTAGGTAGCTATGCAAGTGGATTGAAAGTGGGGTCAAACGTTTCAAAAGGTCAGTATATTGCGACCTCCGGTAACACCGGCTCATTCAACTGCCAACCTCTTGCATTTCACCTTCACTTTGAAACCAGAAAGTCAAACGATTATACTTCCCACACAAATCCGGTCCCATTGGTAAATATCGATTGGACTAAAGTAAAAACGCTTGGATCCAAACAATATCCCGATAGGCTGTTAGGTGAAAATCCTCACCCAACATACTAATGAAAAAAATACTTGTATTTACAGTATGTACTATTTTAACTCTAATAGTTCTATTGGTTCTGATTGCAAGTAAAAAAAATGACAGTCCTAGACAAAAAAAGATTCCATATCCCACCGGAATCTTTGCTGAACAGGTGGCTTGGAAAGATGAGCACTGCTTTTATTTCAGTAATTTCAAGAGAGTATCACTTTACTGTCTTGACAAAGAAGTTTCAGAATTATTCGAGTTTCCAGACAAATATGAAAACTATATTTTCAGAGAGATAACCATTTCAAAGTCGTATATTTGCGACACTTATAACTTTCAAATATCCGAACCAAATCAAATTGCAACAATTGTACATATCTACAATATAGAAAACGGTTTACCTATAAACACTAAAGAGACGAATCTTACACTTAAAGTGCTGAACTGCGAAGATGAACTTCAACTCACTACATCATTTAATTTCTTGGAGGAAAAATATTATTTATGGAAGATGAATAGTAATATGCCAGAAGAAAAGGATCCTTCTGAAACTTCTGAACAAATTATTCAAAATGGAGAAACAACTACTCTGAAGTACGGAGAAGAGGAGTATTCAATCAAAACTTTTGGGGAGGTTAAGCAATTTTGGCTGAATTCAAACAAAGACAAGATTGCCGTTCAAGACTCCGAAAATGAAATTTGGATATTAGAAAACTAGAAATATTTTTCAATCAAATCCTTGATGAATTCCAAGGCATAAGGTCCAAGGATGAGAATTCCGGATATTGCTGATACTATTGCTGTAATAAACACTGCCCCAGCACTTACATCCTTTGCATATCTAATATTAATTCTATATTCCTTTGATATTGTGTCACATACAGCCTCTATAACACTGTTAAAAGATTCAGTTATCAACACTAGAGTTATTAGCAGGAACAGGGCAATCCAATCTTGGTGTCCAATATCAAAAATAAAACCGAGGAAGACGACTGCAATAGCAACAATAAGCTGAATTCTAAAATTTCTCTCGTTTTTAAAAATAAGTCTCAGACCTGATGTAGCAAATTTCTGGCTCTCCCAGTAATTTCTTGCTTCATATTTGAAATTTTTGCCATTCTTTGAGTCATCAGTAAGACAAATATTGTCAGGATTTGAACATTTATCCATTATCTTTTTTCTTCAAACTTACTAACGATATCAACGAAATAATTGTATGTTTCTTTCGCAGTATTCTCCCAAGTATATTGTCTTGCTTGTTCTATGCCCTTCTGGGCAAGGCTTCTCAATGATTTCTTATGCGTAAGTAAAGAATATGCTTCTTTTGCTACTTTCTTTGGATCACCTGGATCTACTAGCTTTGCACCATCCCCAAGTGCCTCCGGATAGCAGGAGGTATTGCTTGCGATAAGTGGCAGCCCTGCTTTCATCACCTGAAGCGGACCAAACCCAAAACCCTCATAAAAAGATAGATTGATTCCGAGAGTCCCTCCACAAATTAAATCATCAAGATCCTCATCTTCAAAATACCCGGTGAAATACACCTTATCCTGAAGAGAAAGGGTCTCGATTAGATTTGAAATTTCGTTCAAGTACGGGTCCGATTTCTCAGTAAAACTCTTACCAGCAAAAACTAAATAAGGATAATCATCACGATCATTCTTTGTGTAAATATCCAGAAGTTCCCTGTAAGATTTAATCAAACCGGTAATATTCTTACTTGGGTTTACACCACTCTCATAAAAAATATAACCCCTTTCAATTACTTTATCAGGTAGGTACTTTTGTAATACCTTTTTTCTTGGTCTGACCTTTTTCACCCATTCTGAAATTCCTAGATGTATTGTCTTTATTTTATCCGG
>JBDRHV010000048.1:0-3326 GCA_043816465.1 bacterium
TTTCCTCCGAAAGTTTTTTTCCAAACTGTTTTTCACATTTCTGTGATCCTTTGAAGTATCGACTTCTCTGGCCAATCTGGTTGAGTTCAGTCCCCCATTGAGAGACTCAAGTCAACCAGATTGATATCTGGAAATACCCTAGCTTTTTCATCACACGCTATTTTTTAAAGAACTTCCGCTTGTGAGGTCAAAAGACACTCAATTGCGGATTCTTCATTGAGTTCTATAAAGAACTCATTAACATCTTTATTGTTTGATGCTGATGAGGTCTTTATCCATTGGGGATCCTATCGTCGCCCCACTTTGTGGTGCTCCTCCAGGAATAATGGTGTGAAAATGAAGACTTATCTGTAAAAAATAAGTCATACTGTTGTCTTTTAATGAGCAGTACTTAAGAATTTCTGAAATCGAATGAATTTTATGGTATTCCCTTATGGGGCTCTATCACTCATTTCATTCGTTCCAGAGTGCAATAATTATACTATAAGCTTATATGGTTGTCAATTAAGCATTACATCCTAAATGGCTTTAGGGCAATGTTCTTTATCTTTGAAAGCTCTGCAAACCTTATTTCTAGTGATAAACCAATAATGTCTTTAAGCATGATAAGAATTTGCTTTATATTTGCTGAAGTACTTTTACTTTGTCTGTTTAGATAGATTGGGGTAATAGCTACTTTTAGCTTGTTCTTCTCTACGAAGTAGAAGATCTCTGAGTCCATGGCAAACCTATCGACCTTAAGATTTGGAAAGATCTGTTTTGCAGCTTCTCTTGTGAAAAGCTTCAATCCACCTGCAATATCCTTAACATTCTTTGGTTGCTTAAGGAAAATCCTATTGATTGTTCTAAGACCAGCTGAAAATACCTTCCTCTTGAAGTTTAACTTTGCATTCGATTTGAAATGAAGTTTTGATGGGGCAACCATATCAATCCCATCCTTTTCGATGGCTCTAAGTGCTGTACCAAGTGACTCTGGAAGGATGTCTGTATCCGCGTCTGTGAATCCGACAATATCACCTGTGGCATATTTCATACCATATCTGACTGCGTATCCCTTTCCCCTATTATCTCTATAGCTAACAACTCTTACATTTTTTAACTCTTTAACAATGATAAACATTTCCAGCATAAGCTTGGTATCGTCTATAATACCGTCTATAACAAGGATAAACTCAAATGAAATACCCATTTTTTCTAGGTATCTATAGAGTCTAAGTACCTGTTTAGATACAACATCTTCCTTTTTGTAGACTGGAAATACCAATGATAACTTCATGGGCAAAATGGATTAAAAATTATTTGTTGTCGTAAGGCTTCAAAATTGAGCGAAGCTCCTTACAAAGAAGGCATCTTGCCTTATTTAATCCTGTCTCTGATTGCTTTTACGTTTGATAGGACTGAAAATCCTGATGTAAAAGCACCACCTGCAAGCATATAAAGCTGTGAGCCTATAAGACCTGTATCTTCAGGAACATGAGGTGTATATGGAGTGTAAGGTTGTCCTGCAGCTGATACTTTGTTTAGTATAACAATACCAAACAAAAACATTACCATAACAACGATACTTATTAATATTGTTTTATTCTTTCTCATAATAATGCAGTTAATAAATTACTATATCGGGGCAGATATAGACTTGTAGTGAGGATTTTACCCTATTTTGAGCTTGCGGTCAACACTATGGGCCGTGAACCACTAATGGGTTCACGGTAGACCTAAGAACCACTAACGGGTTCACGGCAGATCTGTGGACTACTAATGTGTTAGCAGCAGGCCTGTGAAAAACAAGTATCTCTGTCATTCCGCGAAGCGGATGGCAGAGTCTATCCGTCTGAGTATGAGGGCTAGAATGAACCGGATATTTCGTCATAGTAATACATCGGATAGACTCCACGCCAGGTACAGTAGTGTACCTGGCTCTGAGATGCATTTTATAGGTTGGCTGGCCTAATTCGTCCTCTCAGCGTATCGGAAGACTCGTACTGGGGTATTGAAAAGCTTGCAAGTATACAGAATAAGATCGCTTTCATAGTCTTTTATCTCGGTACCTTCTTCTGCTTTTGTGATGCTGTATTCATATTTTCTCTGATTCCATACTATTTCTATCTTACCTCCAACTTTCATCTTGGGAAGGTTGTAAAAGCTATTTATCGTCCTGAATTCGTTTGTCCAGCTAAGGTATCCGAATCTATGAGCTGCAAGTATCACAGTGGCAGTATCTTCTGGATTTCCGAAATCCCCCACCCTCCAAACACCATCTTCAAGTGCTGATTGTGGATCATCACCTTCGTGGATTACCCCGTTTACTCCTATCGTTGGAATTATCAATGTGTTGTAGTAAGGAAGTGATGCATCAAAATCGGGAAGATTGGTTTCCTCTGTTCCTGGGGTATCTCCAAGTACACCAACAAACGATTTGTCTCCTTCTGTCACTACTGGCTCTGATATTGATTCTGTCTCACTTGCGGTTGATTGTGTGCTCAATCTGTACCAGATATACGGAAGTGATGGTGTCGCGACAAGTACCAGTGCTCCAATAATGAAAATCACCCCAATGATTGTTGCTATCTTCAATGTATTGTTTAGGATTTTGAGCTTCTTTTGGGAGTCCTTGGGTTCAGGTTTAACCTGCTCTTTCTGGAGCTCAGGTTGAGTGGGAATAGGATCCTTTTGGAGTTCCTTCTCTTCTGATTGTCCCAGTACTTGAATGGTTTCTGGTGCTGTTTGTACAGGTTTCTCTTTTTCTACTGGAATATTCTCGATGGGAGTCTCGGTGGGCATTTCTTCTAATTTTTCTCTAAGAGTTGAATCTTCCTCTGGAACTTGATCCTCGATAACCGAATTTTCTGTCAGAGGTGTTTCTTTAGGAGTTGTGCTCGTATCTGTTATATCAGTAGGAAGTGGAACTGTTGCTTCCTCCAGAGGCAAACCCGCCTTTCCACCAAAGGATGGACTGCCTCTGGCATGTGGAGGGGGTTCTTCTTGAGGAATGTTGTTACTTCCTAGAGCCTCTTCTATCGATTGAGGTTCTTGAGTAAATTCGTTTTGTTCTTGAGTTTCTGATGTTACTGATTGTTCTGGCAGCACTTCTGGAATTGGTTCAGTCTGTGAAGCGTCATCTATAACGGGAGTGACTATTGGTGGTTCTGTCGGCATAACTGTCGAGGTTTGTGGTTCAGCTGGCACGATTGGTGTATCGGTAACAGGAGGTTCGATTGGAGTTGCTGTTGCATCTGGAACTGGAGGCTCAATCGGAGTTACAGGTGTATCAGTAACTGATGGTTCGGGTGAAGGTTCCGCCAGAGGCGGACTCGCCTTTGGCGAGG
>JBDRHV010000049.1:0-10110 GCA_043816465.1 bacterium
GAGCTTATCCTGAAGGATATTGAAACAGTCGAAAAAAAGCTGGAGGAACTGAAAGGTCATGCAAAGTCGGGTGTCGATTCAGAGCAGAAATCTCAAATAGAGGCGCTAGAGAAGATTCAAAACGATCTTAATAACGAGATACCAGCGTATGTGACTGTGTTAACGGAAGAACAAAAGGAATTCGTCTCAGAACTATGGCTGCTTACAGATAAACCTGCGATTTATCTTGTGAATATAAAGGGTGGGGTGGATGAACCGGAGCTTAAAGGATGGATGGATGAGTTGAAAAAGATTGTTCCAGAAGAGGAGAAAGACTACATAATGAATGTCGATTGCAAGACAGAGGGAGAATTAATCGAAGTTAGTAGTGAAGAAAAAGATGAGATGATATCTATGGTGGATGAATATCATGGTATAGAGGATATTATCGACCTTGCATATAAGAGACTTGACCTGATAACTTTTTATACTGCAAACGATAATGCAGCAAATGCTTGGACTATTAGAAGGGGATCAAATGTTAAAGAAGCTGCCGTGGTAATTCACACAGATATGGAGCAAAATTTTGTGGCGGCTGAGATTATTAATGTTGAAAAACTGATAGAGGTTGGCGGATGGGTGAAGGCAAAAGAGCTTGGTCTAATAAAGAATGTGAATGGTGGTTATATTGTGGAGGATGGGGATAAAATATTGGTGCAGGCTACGAAATAGCCGTCTTTTGCAATGCAAAATCCGAGCTGAGTCTGTATTGAGATATTCGTTCAACGTTGTTCTTGTTGCTTATTTCCTCGTGACTTGCTAATCTCTGTTTTACTGATTTCTCGCTTGTCTCGCCGCACTCTGGATCCTGCAACGCGGGGGACAGAGAAAGACGGAGCTTGCCTTGGCGAACCCTGAATTCTACGTGGTTCAGGGGAAGACGGGTGACTTACTACTTATGGCTTGTTGTTAATGAGATCCTATCGCTGTGCTCCAGGATATGCGGTTTTGGTTGATCGTTTTATTACTGGTAGGGGTGTGGTTTGTGGATATGCAGTTGGGGAGTGGGTATGAAACTCATTTGTCTTATTTTCTGGAGAACACACCTATCCACAGCATATCCTGGACACGAGAGAAGCGAGTGGATAGGATCTCATGGGATATTACTTTTTCAAGCGGAAGGACTTGATTGGAAAGTCACGATTAACTGAGTAATCAAACATTCATTTAACGAACGATTTTTTTTATTTAACTAGAATTTGTGCAGATAGATCTTTCCATTCAGGATTTTTCTTTTCAATAAGTGCTATCTTTTTCCTTCTTAGAAGGTTTTTGATTTGCATTTCTCTGAATACAGCATCTTCAATGCATTCATGGATTTCAAGGTATACGAGTTTGGATATGTTATATCTTGCGGAAAATGAGTTCTTAAATATTCTGTTTTTATATTGATAGAGCCTTTGTTCCAGATTAGAGGCAACCCCCGTATAAAGAACAGTATTTCTCTTATTAGTCATGATGTAGACGTAACCACTTTTCATTTACAAACATTGTAACTGGCAAAGATTAAAGAATTATTAAATTGCTAGTTAAACGGTTGCTTCTGTGAAACATTTTTGATATTATCCATTCAGCCTTGAAACTGGTATAAAGCATAAGTTTTTGTAGATAATTTTGATGACAATTGAAAAAAGAGAATACGAGGTTATGGTTATTTTCAAACCTCTACTTCCAGATGACGTACGAAAAGGAGCTCATCAATCCATTGTAGATCTCGCCAAGAAGCTTAAAGGAAAAGTAAATGATGCTGATGTCTGGGGAAAAAGGTATCTATCATATCCTATTGCTTCACATCAGGAGGGATACTACATTGTATATCAGGTTGTGCTTCCATCTGAGTCTTTAGAAAAGCTTAAGACTGGTCTCGAGAGAGTAAGTGAGATCCTTCGATTCATGATTACAAAAATTGGTGATCCTGAAGAAAAGGGTGATACTTTGAACAAAAAAGAGATAGAGATTTAATAGTTTTTTAATGATTGAATCTTATAATTGAACCAATCTAAATTATTTAAGTTAAATTAAATGGCTTCAAGATCACTAAACAAAGTGTTTTTGATTGGAAACCTTACAAGGGATCCTGAGATCAGATACACATCAAGCGGAGCAGCTATGTGCTCCTTTGGTATTGCCACCAACAGAACCTGGAAAGATTCTGAGGGAGAGGTAAAAGAGGAGGCAGAATTCCATAACCTTGTGTCATGGAATAAAATGGCTGAGATCTGTTATCAAATCCTTGCAAAAGGAATGATGGTCTACATAGAAGGGGAACTCAGAACCAGAAATTGGGAAGATGAGAGTGGTGAGACCCGATATAGGACAGAGATCAAGGTCAATGAGATGATTCTTCTCGATAGCAGAGGAAAATCTGGTGTCGGTGGAGGAAAGACAGCAGAAGCAGGTGAAGGGGTAAATCTAGACGAGATGATGAAGGCAGATAGTAAAGATAAAGCTCCAGAGAAAGAAGAGTCCGCCAAAGGCGGATCTGTCTCTGGCAGAAAGGCTGCGAAGAAGGTTGTGAAAAAGGAAGAAGAGGAAAGCGATCCGTTGGAGGATGACCTTCCATTCTAGGATAAAATACAAACTGCCCGATTACCCGTCGTGGTGGGGCTTGCCTCGGCGAACCCTGGACTCTTGAACGTAGTGATAGAGGATAGGGGAAGACGGGTGCAATGTTGAAATAAAATAAATATAATTATATTGTGGCTGAAATAGAAAAAAGAACAGCAAGTCAGGTACTTTCAGATGTCTTCGATGATTCTCAGCTTGTAGACGAAGATAAAAAGAGGCCTGCCAGAAGAAGAAAGACAATTGTAGATTTAAAGTGTCCTCTTTGTGAGAGTGGTGTCGGTTTTCTCTCATATAAAGATGTATATCAGTTAAAGAAATATACCTCTGTAAGAGGGAAGATAATTGGGAGGGACAAATCAGGAATGTGTGCAAGACACCAGAGACAATTATCGAAAGCAATAAAGAAGGCTCGATATATGGCTCTATTACCATACGTCCAGCTTTCAAAATAATATAGAATTTGTCTTGCTACAATGCAAAATGTACTGCCTGTAAGTGGTCAAAACTCTAGGCTTTTCACTGTTGTTACTCAGGGTCGGGTGATGATGTATTTTGCATTTGCAGATTACGAAAAGAACACCTCGTTTTCAAAATACACGATACAACCTCTTCCCTCAGATTTTAGTATTACAGATCTTGACGATATTATTCAGGACCTTTTGGTTACATGGGGGGCAGATATTGGCCTTGATCTCAGGTCAGATTCTTCTGGGATAGTAAAAGCTATTTTTTATAATTCTTCCCAGATAGGAGGGACAAACCTCGTACTAGATGCTTCATATTATCAAGAAAGTTACAAATCACGAATTCTCAACTGTTTGGCTACAAGGATGGGAGATGAGGAGAGGATAGATTATGCCTCAAAATATATGAAGACTTTCAAACCTACTGATCTTCTTTGGGTAAATCTGGACTGGGATAAAATCTCAGTGTTTTTGTTGAGCAAGATTGGTAGTCAAGATTCTCCAGATGTGGATGTAAGAGAATTCTCAATCGAGAATAATCTTACCCACAAAGATGCAGCAAAACAACTCCAGAATGTTGTCGGGATACACCTTGAGAAGGACAGTATAAGAAATATTTTGGCCAACGTTTTGTATAGACAGATAATGACTAGCACTTCTACTGAGGTGTGGGACGTAATCAGAAGTTTTGTAACAACAAGTCTTATCAAAGTGAAAGATCCTGTATTCAAATCTTTCGGAATGAAAACAAACGATGCACATCTGATGATTACTGGTGATATCGCATCGGTACTTTCCCCTGAGACTCTTTTTATTTCAGTATCGGATGGACTGCAACTTAGAGGTAGGTACCGGGTAATACTTGATCAAGATCAGGTATCAGTAATACTTGGGGAAGCGTTAGCTAGCAAGAATTTTGTGCTTCCAGTAGCTGATTTGTTCAAGAATCGCTTCCTATATATTTCAAGTGAATCTGATGTTCGAACCCATGAAGGAGATCTTTCTTTTAAAGGGAAGATAGAGAGTAATCAAGGGGATGAAGGTGTGAGTGAAAAGGGGATAATTGGACAGATTGGATATTTTCATACTTTTGATCTTGGAGGGACCGGTAGGATAATAATTGATCCAACAAACGCGGTATATTTTCCGAACCTTGCTAGAGAAGGAAAAAATGTTATTGCAAACTATGCAAATAACGATGACAAGTTGGTAGTGGATTGTAGAAAAATTCCGGTAGTGTATGGCCCAGATGAAAGTTCAAATCTAGTGAGAATAAAAACCTGGATAAATGGATTAAAGTTAAAAAATATGTAGGTGTTAGTTGTAAGAGACAGAAGACTACAATTTAAGAAGAATCAAGATTTTGCGATTCATTTCGAAGGGGATTCAGTAAGCCTGTTGAAGGTGGGTGATATGGTGCAGCCAAGTACAGCCGTATTTGAGGGACAGGCAAGTAGACTCGTCCAGTCGATGAGTATAAGTAGGGAGCTTGGAGTACCTCCAAGTCAGGTAAAGAAATATGTAGTTGTATCTGATGGGGAAATTGTAGATAAAGGTGATGTCATAGCCAAAAGGTCAGTCTCTATGGGTATGATGGAGAGGGTAGTAAAAGCAATATCGGACGGAAGACTGTCATATAGAAGGATAGATGCAGGAGTCGTCGATATTATGTCTCCATTTAGTGAATCTGTAGTCACATCGGGGGTGTATGGAAGGGTGAGACTTGTAATGCCAGAGACAAATCAAAAGAGGCAGATAATCCTATCTACCGATGCTTATGTGGCAAAGCCCGTTATCTGTGATGGAGAAAGTGTCTCAGGAAAATTAGAGATAATAAAAGATGGTAGCTCCATATATTTTCCTGAGGATGTAAGTTCTGAGTGCAGAGGAAAGTTGATTGTGGCTGGTAGGGAGCTTGATAGTATGCTATATGAGGCTTTAATTGAGGTTGGAGCTTTGGGAGTAATTGTCGGAGGAATGAATATTTCTGATTTTATTAATCTTGGGGTGAAGGCAATTCCAATTTTTGTTATGGAGGGGTGGGGTATTGTCCCAATTGACAGTATCTTACTCAACTTTTTTCTGAGTTCAAAAGGGTGTTATTCATATATGGACACTGTAAATGAAAGACTTGTGATATACAATTCAAGTCATAATCAAGAGATAGAAGATGGGGATGAGTACCTGGTGGATGTGGAAGAAGGTATGACTATTCAGGTGTGGGATCAACCATACTGGGGGTTTTCCGGTATCGTAGAAAATGTTCTTGAGGAAGAAGATTTAATTCAGGTAAAGTTTTCGAGTGGAAGAAAAGTACTTGTACGTCCTGGATCAGCAAGAGTAATTGAATAGGGTTGCTGTGATATAATCACCTAGGTAAATTTATGACTGTTTCTATGAAGAAAAAGACAAATAGTATGACTAAGCTTCTCAATATTGTCGGTGTATTCGTAGTGCTCAGTTGCGTTTTTGCAACCGGATATCTTGTAGGAAGTAATTGGGGTACAGGTTCAATCGATTCCCCGATATTCAGATTGATTGGAAGTTCTACAAACAAGGATGTTACTACTTTGGATTTTGATCTTTTCTGGCAGGTTTGGAGTGACCTAAAAGAGGGATATGTAGAAGGTGACATTTCTGAGGAGGATTTGTTTTATGGTGCAATAAAAGGTTTGGTAGAAAGTGTTGGAGATCCAGTCACAGTATTTTTGTCTCCAGAAGAGACTCAGGATTATTTGGAGAGCAATGAAGGTAAATTCGAGGGAATTGGAGCGGAGCTTGGATATGATGATGGAAATATCATTGTGATATCACCATTATCAGGTTCACCAGCAGAAGAGGCTGGATTACTCTCAAGGGATGTGATTTTGGCTGTGGATGATACAGAAATAACTGATCAAAATATATATGAGGTGGTATCTATGATTCGGGGTGATGAAGGTACTACTGTTGTATTGACTATAGGGAGAGATAATGAAACTCTTGATGTTGAAATAACAAGGGGTGAGATTACGGTGACAAGTGTGGAGTTGGATAGTGTAGAGGATGGGGTAGCGATAATAGATTTGGATAGGTTTACAGAGTCATCAGCATCAGCATGGATGACTAGATGGGATGAGGTTGTTCAGCAGGTTGTTGACTCGGAGGCTGATACGGTAGTTTTAGATATGAGAGGCAATCCTGGTGGTTATTTTAATGCTGCAATTTGGGCCGCTGGTGATTTTCTTGAAGAGGGGACTTTAGTTGCTAAACAAGTAGATAGAAACGGAAATGAGAACGAATTTACTGTTGAAAGAGAAGGAAATCTTCTCGATGTGAAGCTTGTAGTTTTATTGGATGAAGGCAGTGCGTCTTCTTCAGAAATCCTTGCTGGAGCACTTCAGTATCATGATAGAGCATACATTATTGGAGAAAACACTTTCGGAAAGGGTACTGCTCAGGAAGTTATAAACTACAACGATGGTTCAAGTCTTCACATCACGACATTGAATTGGGTACTTCCTGATGGAAGAGTATTAAGTAAAGCTGAGGTTATTGAACCTGACAAAGAGGTAGAATACAATAGCGATGATTTCGTAGAAGGTCGGGATCCACAGCTTGATGCTGTATATGAATACCTTGGTATAGACAGATAATTTTAATAGTAATAATAATGAAAGTAGTACTTCTAAAAAAACAGGATAAGTTGGGTGAACCTGGAAGTGTCGTAGATGTAAAAAAGGGCTATGCGATCAATTACCTTATTCCTCAGGAGATAGCTGCTATAGGAACCAAAGAAAAGATAGAACTTGCAAAGAAGAGTATTGTTCTTAAGAAAGAAGAAAAGAAACAAATTGAGAAAAAAGTACACGAAACTTCTAAGAGGGTTCAAAACAAAAAGTTCAAGATGTCTGTAAAGACAAGCAGTGGGGGAAGGACATATGCTGCAATAAGTAAGGAAGAAGTGGAGAAATTAATTGAAGATTCAATCAATAAGAAGTCAGGTGGTGTCAAAGTAGAGGTTGATCTTGCTCAGCCCATCAAAGAGGTTGGAAAGTACTCGCTAGATGTAATATTAAAATCTCCGGATAAACAGGAGAAATCTGAGATTATTTTGGATATTGTTAGCGAATAAGTTCTTGCTCCGTAGCGCGGAGCAAGCCCGTCTGAATTGTAATTACAAGTTAAGTGAGCGATAAAAGAATAGAACAAACTAAAGAGAAATACGATAATAATAAAAAGAAAAGAAGGCTTAGTTGTATTACAATAGGTCTAACAGCTTGGTTTCTTCTTGCAATTGGAATAGTTTTTGGGGTATTAGTTTTCCCTTATGTGAAAACTTGGCTTGGTGATCACGGTTTTATCTCTCAGGAAGAGGAAGATTCAACCAAGTCTTCGAGAACCATTGTTTCAGAGGAAAATTGGGTCACGGATGTTGTGGAAGAGGTAAAAGATGGGGTAGTAAGTATTGCTGTTGCGGAAGTCGGTTTGAATAGTGATACCGGTGAGATAGAAGATTCGGTGAATATTGGCACAGGTTTTGTGATTGATAGCTCTGGTCTGATAATGACAAATCAGCACGTAGTGTCAGATTTAGAGGCTGAGTATGTGGTTGTGACTTCAGGTGGGGATGAGTACGAAGTTATTGAAGTATCGAGAGATGATTTGAACGATATAGCGATTCTTAGTGTGAATGCTGACGACATAAAGTCGCTTACCCTTGGGGATTCAGATAAGCTAAAAGTAGGGCAGTATGTTGTTGCAATAGGGACCCCTTTTGGAAGTTATCCTGGGAGTGTAACTACTGGAATAATTAGCGGAGTTGGTAGGTCAGTTACCGCAAGTAGTGGAGGTTTTTGGGGATCTTCAAGAAAATATGAGAACGTTATCCAGACGGACGCTGCAATCAACCCTGGAAATTCTGGGGGACCACTATTAGATGCTGATGGTAATGTTATTGGAATAAATTTTGCGACAACATCTGGCGCAGATAATATATCTTTTGCTATTCCTATAAATAATATCAAGGATAAAATTGCTGAATACAATGAGTTTGGAAAGTTTATCAAACCTTATCTTGGAGTAGAATATCAACTAATTTCTTCCACAGAGGCCATTTTTTATAACGATGTTATGCCAGGAGCTTTGGTTACATCTGTAATAAAAGGTAGTCCAGCAGAGGATGCTGGAATCGAAAGGGCGGATATTATCACAAAGATCAATGGTGACAGTGTAGCGTCTTCGTTTGCAGCGGTTATTCAGGAATATGAAGTAGGGGACGAGATTGAACTAACGATTTGGAGAGCTGGTGAGACATTGACGCTGACGGCAACACTTGAGACTGCGGATTAAACCTCGATCAATAAGAATCTTTCTTGATCTGATAGGTCTTTGAATCGTGTGAACTTGGGCTTCTTAAATACTTTTCGAACTTTTTTCTTTATTAAATCTATCTGGGAAGGGTCCATTTCTAGAATAATTGAACCATTTTCTTTTATCCTATTTACAGATTGATTGAGTAATTGCTCTATTAATTTTATTCCTAATTTACCACCATCAAGGGCTTTACTAGGTTCGTAGTTCTTTACACTAGAAGGCAGATCTTTCATATTTTCAGTAGAAATATAAGGAAGATTGGCAAGAATTATATCAAACTTCTTTCCTATTTTTACCTTATCGAAAAGATCTGATACAAGAGTCGTGATCTTATCCTGTTTTGAATCACTGATATTCTTATTTGCCACCTCCAATGCTTTTTCTGATATATCGACAGCAGTAATTTTCAAATTTTCACCTTGTGAAAGAGAGATAGAGATTGGAATACAAGCAGTTCCGGTACCAATATCTATCAATTCAATTTCTTTTCCTTCATAATTTGGGTCATGAATCATCTCGCATATCCGAGATATTGCTATATCAACCAGTATTTCAGTTTCTGGCCGTGGGATGAGGGTATCTTTTGTAACCATGAACCTGTGTCCATAAAAATAACCTATGTTGGTGATATATTCTAGAGGTTCGTCCTTTTTTATTTTTTCTATTATGTCTTTTAATTTGTCTTCTTGCTTTTCAGATAGGGGGATATCGAGACTTGAAAATACTCCTACTTCATTAATTTCCAAGATATGCTCAAGTATTTTGACAACATCTCTATCTTTATTTGGTAAATACTCAAGACACTCTTTGCTTATTTCTTTTATTGCTTCTCTAACGGTTTTAATTGCCATATCCTTTGAAGCTTCTAACTATTTCATCTAAATTTCCGTTAAGAACTCCCTCGAGATTGTACCAAGACTTCTTTAATCTGTGGTCCGTTATTCGACTCTGAGGGAAATTGTATGTACGTATTTTTTCTGCCCTCATAGCACTTCCAATCTGTTTGTGTCTTAGGGAGCCTTGTTCCTCCTGTTTTTTTTGCTCTTCAAGTTCATAAATTCTACTTCGAAGTACAGTCATTGCCATCTCTCTATTTTGGAGCTGAGACTTACTGTCTTGGCAGCTTACAGTTATATTTGTGGGTGAGTGTGTAATTCTTACCGCACTTTCTGTCTTGTTTACGCACTGTCCACCAGCCCCAGAACTTCGAAAAGTGTCTATCCTAAGGTCTTCTGACTTTATCTCGATATCTCTATTATTAACCTCTGGAAGAACTGCTACAGAAGCTGTAGAGGTGTGTATCCTACCGGAAGATTCTGTAGTTGGTATTCTTTGTACCCTGTGAACTCCGCTTTCCCATTTAAACAATCCATAGGCACTTTTTCCCTCTATTTTTATAATCATCTCTTTTAGTCCACCAGAATCAGTCATGTGTTGGCTCAAAATCGTAATTTCAAAACCTTTATTTTTCGCAAAGTTCGAATACATTCTAAAAAGGTCAGATGCAAATAGGGAAGACTCGTCTCCTCCAGCCCCAGCCCGTATCTCCATAATGGTGTTTTTGGAATCATTTGGATCGGGCCTGTCTTTTCCCTCTTTTATAAGATTTTCTATTGATTCTGAGATATCGTCTTTCTCCTTTTGGATATTTTGAGAATCTTCTTGAGCTAGCTTCTTCATATCT
>JBDRHV010000050.1:0-2319 GCA_043816465.1 bacterium
AATATCTATTCTGTACTTACACTAAATACTTGTAGAGGCACTCCCACAACTCTAATTTTACAGTCGGTAATTCACTCGGCAACAAATGTCGTTATATTCAATCGACTATAAATCTCTATGAGTTGGTGAAATGAGTATAGAGTCAATTACCTCCGATTGAAATCGGAGGCATGTCATGATGGAAACATCGTAAGAATCGAATAGAGGGCATAAACAAATATGCAGAAGCAGAAGAACTATAAGAACGCCGGGACACAAATCCTAATCCCGGATAATTCGGTAGAACCATTAAATATCATGTCCAGTGGCAACACTGGACTAAGTTCTTCAAGCAACTTCGAAGGATGCGAAACTATACTGGAAAAGGTTGCAATCAACAGGGTTCCAGTACAAAGCAAAAGCGGAAAGCCATTAATGCCGTGTAAACCTACAAAAGCCAGAAAACTTTTGAGGGACAGGAAAGCAGTTAAGAAATGGTCAAAATTGGGAATATTCTATATCCAGTTAAACTTTGATCATAAGTCAGAGCCAAACAAAAACCAGACCGTAGTGCTTGGTCTTGATCCGGGTTCAAAGTTCGATGGATATTCAGTAACCTCAAAGACCATTAATCTAACAGGAATGTCAGAACTTCCATCTGGAATAGTTGATGCTCTTAAAACAAGAAGGACAATGCGAAGAGCGAGAAGGTATAGGAACTGTCCGAGAAGAGAAAAGAGATTCGATAATCGGAACAAGGATGGATTCATTGCACCATCCCAAAAAGCAAAAGTAGATTTCAGATTGAAAATAGTAACAGAATTATTAAAACTATATCCTGTCACCGATTTTGTGGTTGAAGATGTTAGATTTAACCATTATAAAAAGCAATGGGGCAAACACTTTTCAACAGTTGAAATTGGAAAAACATTTGTCTATGAGGAATTAAGGAAACTTGGCAACCTAATATTAAAGGATGGATTTGAAACAAGCATCAGAAGAAAAGAACTTGGACTCCGAAAAGGGTCAAAGAAAGAAAAAAGAGAACCTGAATCACATGCAACCGATGCGATAGCATTGGCATCATTCGCAAAAGAATTGGATTCCATCGCCGCCTCTCAGTTCTTTGTCTGGAAGAGATACCAGAACTCAAGACGGCAGTTACATAGATTCGAACCGAATAAGAAAGGTATTAGAACCAGATACGGCGGCTCTGATTCGTTATCTGGATTCAAGAAAAACGATGTTGTAATTCATCAAGGAAAATTAGCAAGGATTGGAGGATATATGGGAAACAGAATGTCATTACACGAATTTGATTTAGATAATAAACGGTTTATGCAAAGCGGAAATCCTCTTGATTGCATAAAACTATTCAATCAAAAAGTAATGTTTGAAGAAATCGCTATAAGGCGGGGTACACTTCCTCCCCATACTATAAGTACGAGGTATCCGCTATCCTCTGTACCCCGGAGGACACAATGAAAAAGAAGTCTTCATTGAAATATCGAATAACATTGATACTTTTTTCAGTGAAGACTTCTCCCTACAATAATACACACATACTAATCATTAAATTGGAGGAATTATGAAAGAATTAGACGAGTATGAAAAAGAAATAATAACTGTAAAAGAAAGACGAAGTGGTAAGAAATACAACGTATCGTTCATTGAATACAGAAAACCAACACATCGCTCAACACTTTGTTTCTTAGCGAATTCACTAAACCCGATGCTTAGTGAAGTTGTGATTGGAGAAGCTGTATTGAAGAGTAATGATATAGATAATCAGTCTGTTGGAGCAGTTGTGTCGTTTATTAAGGCGTTGAACTCAATAGAGGGATAAATATGGACAGCTTTAAATCAGAGCTATTGATGATGGGATTGTTCTATGTACTGTTTCTTGTAGTAATATTTGGAGGATTTATAGCAGTTATATATGTTATAAAGATACTTTTCTTTCCTTAACTTAAAAAAAAGGTCTTCACTGAAAAAAAAGAATATGTCCAACGAAACTATCTATGGAAATTATGTTTGCATAAATGCAAGAGCATGTCCCAATGGTCTATGTCATTATAGAGGTCAACATAATGAAGGATTTGAAGGAAGTTTCAATTGTCTATTTGGTAAAAAAGAAGTATATTGTATTAAAAAGAAAATAATTAATAAGCATCGACACGAATCATAACTAACCTTTTTTCCCTATAAACCACCATAATCCCATGTTATGATTCGTGATACTCCTTATCAGGTTACTATGCGAAGAGATATTTCAATAATAGTATTCAAAGACAAGCATGTCAATTATGGATATGTGTGTCGTGCCTGCTATAATACACA
>JBDRHV010000051.1:0-8068 GCA_043816465.1 bacterium
ATTGATAATTGTCCCAAAATCTCCTGATTTATCAGTTATCAACTGTTTCAACCAGCTTCAATCTTGAAATTGAAGTATTATCAATAATTGACCAGAAAGATGATTAGTCCTTCTGTTGATTTTTAATGATAGTAATCGGCATCGCATGCTGGGCAATACATGTAATCTGGTTCGTATTTCCCTCCCTGATCGACGTTTGTGCCGCCACAGCAGGAATAACAAAACACTTTCCCACATTTCTGACAGGTCTTTGCCGAGTATCTGTGATGATTGGGAGTTATTTCACATGTCTTACAATCCATTTTGGTTCTCCTTTTATAAAAACTTTATTGTTTGTTTAGGATTTTGATAATAGTATCCAGTGAATTGCCTATCCATATTAATAGGAATAAGAGAATTAGTTCTTCTATTAGGTTCATTTTTATGCTCCTTTTGGTTTGGTTGTCGCCGGAGAGTGTCCTGACTCCTGATCAGTTTTCATCCATTGGAGTTTCGCTTGTAGACCTCCGCCATTGGATCGATCTTTGCTGCTCACTGTTTGCTCTCCCATCAATTATGTTAGAATATAACTGCTCTGTTTTCCGCCTTATCCTCTTTAACGAGGCGCTTACTCGCCGGCACCGTTTTGCCTTCTTTCCACTGACGCAGATAGTCGATTTCTTTACTCATCGTTTTAGATATCGGCACTATCAACAAATCAGCGTCATTGGCGTCTTTCCCTAAGGAAACTTTCTTGGCGGCAAGTTTGCACCAAGTCTTTATTTCTGCTCCCGACCATCCTTTCATTTCTTTGGGCGTAGCAGTGATACTAAAAACTTTCTGGTAATGTGCCAGAATTGCTTGCTGTTCGGAAAGGTTTGGCAGATCGACGAATAAAGGAGCGCAATCATAGCGTTCTGCCCGAATAAATTCCGGTGGTAAACTCTCGATATTATTACAAGTTGCGATGACATAGATTCCTTTGGGCCGATCATCTGATAGAAATTTGAGGAATTGGGCATTGCTTCTCATCGTTGTTCCTCCGTCATTGGAACCACCGCCTTTCATTCCTGAAAGCCCCTTCTCGATTTCGTCTACAAATACGACGACAGGGGCAGTAGGATTCGCATTAGCCCTTATCACATCGAGAGCTTTTTTCATTGATTTTTCCGCTTGTCCAACTAAACCATCTCCCATTAATTGAGCGAATTCTACTTCAATGATTACTCTGTTGTAATGGCCAGCAATTGATTGTGCGAAATGGGTTTTTCCAACTCCTGCAGGACCAAGAAGTATGATCCCTTTGGCGTCAGGATCCGAGATCCATTCTTCCACTATCTCCTTGGCATTTTCAAATCCTTTTAAGTCTTCCAGTTTCTTATCATATTTCCTGATTGAAAGTCCCGCCGTAGAATTGATTTCATCTGCTCTGAGCTCCTCAACTGTAACCGGATCAAATACTCCGTTATTCTTGACGATCGAATAGGAGAATACCTTGGTGATTTCTGATGTTGATAACCCTTTGGCGCCGGAAATGATTCTTGCCTTGGTCTTTTCGTCGGGCTCAACGAATTTAGTATTGTTCTTGGCTGATTTAACGATGAATTGGTAAATCTCTTCAATCTCCTTGTCGTCAGGTAGATTAAAGGTCACATGGGCGAAATCTCTTTTCAGTACTTCTGGGATTGCCTTTTCGAAGGGATCAGACCCAACGATTATCAATACCTTTCTGAATTCTGAACTGGAGAATTTCGCCGCTCTGTTTAAGAGCCATGCTGTTTTAGATTTGTTGAAGTTTTGATACTCATCTGTCATAAACCAGTTGAAGTTGACAGCTACCAAGATTGTACCAACCGGAATAGAATCATATCCATCTGAGGTATTTTCCAACAGATTCAAACAACTATCAGGATCATTATACTGTCCATTGGTCTCGAAATTCCAGTTAGTTACTTTGTATCCAATCCCATTTTGGTGTTCATTGTAATAATTGGTGAGGTGGTCGGAAATTTCTTTGGTGACCTTGTTAACCTCTGCCGCTTCGCAGTAGAAGTAACTATAACCTGACTTTATTCCAAATATTATGTTGTCCTTGCCATTCATAATTTCCTCCTACTTCTTGTTGCTGAAGTAATCACAGGTTTTGGCTCTGTTAACACCGAGCGCTGTTTGTTTCTTGGGGACGTAATTTTGTTCTTCTTTGCAGAATCCAGTTTTTTCTCTCATGCTGCAATTCTTGCAATACAACTTCTTCTCTTCCATTGTGTTCTCCTTTTTAGTCTTGTGGGAACGTAATTGTTCCAGGAATGACACATCCATAAGATATGTCAAACCCGCAGCAATTAGTAATTAAAATCTTCGGGTTTACATTTTGACAATAGATTATTAAAGAAATGTCCTGCTGGGTGCTGTAACTCCTCCTCTCCGCATATTTTACATTCTCTCACATTATAAAATCGTCCAGTTCCACAAGGACTGCGAATTTCTGTCCTCCATTCAGACATTTTATGTGTACTATCAGGAATATCTATCTCTCTTTTACCGGTATCCTTGCAATACGGGCAAATCAAATGATGACCTTCGGGATATGTCAATAATTTTGTTCCTCCTTTGCAGATATCACAGTAAATATTTTTCTTCATTTGATTCTCCTTTGCTCTATTGAGCCGTGGTTAATTTACTCTTGTTCAAGATGGTTAATGCTTTTCCATGAAATTTTCTTCCTTTTTTGTATAACTTGTGGAATTTTTCTACCAGAAAGGTTGAGGATAATGTATATCGATATCCTTTTGCTTTTTTCTCGTTGACAATGAAGACATCAATATCAATTAGGCCATCTGGATGTTTGATAGTTGATTCATGGATTAGATACATTGTTTTCTCCTTTTGGTAAATTTTATTCTTCTGAAGATTTTAAATGTATTTTCCCATTATACATTTTTATTTCTCCAGAGAAAATATGTATTGCTTTTCCTTGTTTCAACTGTTGAAGAAATTTATCTTGATTTGTTAACATTTCTTTATCAAATTCATGAGGGAAATGCTTGAGCATAAAATTTGAGAAATAATTTAATGGCATATTTGATCTCCTTTTTTATTTAATGAATTAATCATCAATTATTGATAATTGTCCCAAAATCTCCTGATTTATCAGTTATCAACTGTTTCAACCAGCTTCAATCTTGAAATTGAAGTATTATCAATAATTGACCAGAAAGATGATTAGTCCTTCTGTTGATTTATTCTAATTGTTCTCCCTCTAGGAAATTGAGTCGTGTTTCTTCTTCAATAGTTCTGGGGACTTTGCGTAATTCTCCAGGTTTTCCTAAAGAGAAAGATGAATGGTTGCCCATATGGGTTCCTTCAGCAACAATCAATCCAAATATTCCATCAAGGAGGTAGATAGGTCGTTTCCTATTATATCCTCCGGTTAGTTTGAGACATGAAGTATCTGGAGTTATTCCTGCAATTTTACATTCTTCAGGGGTTAATGCGTGATTATGAGATGCTGCTATTTTTATGACTGGTTGATTAGTTTGGCCGTGGTTGTTATATTCTCTTCGAGCAATATTGGAGAGAAATAATTTGTCTGGACGTTGTTCAGTAGTTTCAGTCGCGATCACTGAAACTTTATATGTTATGGGGACTGAGGCGTATTTTTTCATATCTTCCAGAGTCAGTTCTTTTCCTCTTAGTTCCAAAGGTAAATCCAAGGGGATTTCTGTAAAACTGAGGCAGAGGCAGCTTAATGAATGTGGCAATACCCCACACACTTTTTTCCCAATTACAGTTTCCGCAGTTGCATGTGAAATAACAATGGTATTTTTTGTTGCAATCCCAATTTCTAGGAGATAATCCAGGAGTCCTGGGTGTCTTGTAACAACTAATTCTATCATTTTCTTTCTCCTTTGTTTAAAAAACCTTGGCTGTATGTTGATGATGTAAGTGGTTATGTTTTTCCGGATTCTTAATTCTGGTAACGTGGCCTCCAAGGAGTGTTTCCATTTGGCTAAGCAAAGAATCTGCGCTGATGTGTGCCGCATCAGAAATCCCCTCGGTTTTTATCTTCAGCTGGCCATCATCCATGATCTCGATGTTTATGGTGTCGCTCATTTTCTCTCCTTTCTCTTAATTAGAAATTCTGCCAGTCTGTCTGCAAGAATTGCCATGCATATAATAATAATGAAACACGCTATGAAATCAAATATCATCTTACTCTCCTTTTCATTGTAAATCTTGCAAGGCGATTTAACCAGCGGCATCATCTCCACAGTATTAAAATTACCAAGCATATGATCAGAATGAAATACATTGTGAAATTGAAATCTAACATCATTGATACCTCCTTAATAAAAAGTTAGAGAATAAATATTGAATTAACATGGAGATCAAAAACATTTCTGTGTAGAATCTCCAATCTTCTAGAAAGATTGTAATGAATCGAATATCATATTATTCTCCTCTCGCAATGGTTCTTTGTGAAATGGTTGGCAGTTTTTCCAACGTCTTCAAACATTTTTTGCAAGTGATTTCTCCGTCGAAAGCGTTGTTAACTATGTACCAATCCATATCAACACCTTGCCCGCATACTGTTTTGTAATCCACATCAGCGCCATGGAGAGGGCCTTTTAAATCTTCTGGACCAGCTCCATGGTTAGGACAATGAATGGTACTTCTTACTCTACTAACCGTATATAAAGTATGCATTTCATCCTCCTTAATATTTGACTAATTGAAATTTCCTGTCCGATAACTTCTTGGCGATCCATTTCTGTTTCGCAGCCACCTCAGAAATAACTACTTCTGAGTAGGATCTTTTAAGTGAGTTCGCCAAGGTAGTAACTTGATTTTCATTGTTAGCGCTTGTAATGGTTTGGTTTCTAAGATCAATATTGGTTTTGTTTCCATATTGGTCTTTGATTGTAAGGACGCCGGCATATTCTCCAGATATATGATATCCGGCTTTTTCAATTGCTTTCTTGAGTAAGTCGATGTTGCCAACTTTAAATTCTACCGAGATAGTTCGAGTTTCATGGCATGGCATTTTTATTCCTCCTTTAATTTTATCTTTTCAATCCGGCGAGTTTTCCTTCCTCCTTGATAGAAAGATATTTCAGGTAATTGGATCCAATTCTGACCCATTCTTTGGTAGATTTAGAATATTCTGTTGATGGGATTTCTATTTGGCTTTCATATCTTACAGCTACATTGGAAACTTTGTAGCAGCGTTTCTGCTGCTTTGTCTCTCCAGTTGCCGGATTGGTTATAGTGAATTCCTTAGAATATCTTCCGTAGCCTCTTTCATCCTTGAATCCTTTACTTTCTGCCCATCTGATGAACTCTTCTCTCTTCATTTTTGTCTCCTTTGCCTTTCGGCCTTGGTTAAATTGTTAATTGTTAAACTAACCTTCAATTCTCCTAATCCTTTTTGAATTAGAAGAACTAAGGCGGGCTTAATCGTCCGTTACATAAATGGAATCCTCCTTAAAGTGCCGTATGGACTTGCATGTTATCTCTTTAGTAAATCGGAATGAAAATCCTCTCCGTAAACTTCTTTTACCGCTTCTTCATACACTTGTTTTGTAATATCTTTTGCTGCTTTTTTTAAACACCAACTGTTACCAAGCCTTTCAGTCATTTTCTTATCATAGAGTTCCATTACTCCTTCTCGATGGCATTGAACATTCTCATAACCATTGTATTCTTCCAAAATACGAGGGTCAAGCCTACATAATTCTTCGAATAGTTCCTCTCGGGTTTTTGCATACGAAAGAATATATCCTATTCGATCACAGTCATTTTTATTCATTTTTCTTCTCCTTTGTCCGTTTTCTGATTGACTGCCGCGACCTTGATTCATTTCCTTACCAGAAAGGAATCATTGTGTCTCCGGTTATTCCTGTCTTCGCCATAAGAATAACCCGTTGATTCATATTGAAAACGCCTCATGAAGGGTTGAGTTTCAATATACTTCTTTCTGATATTCGTCGTAATTTTCAACGACTCATCAGGGAAACTAGGCATAAATCGCTCTGTAAACTTTTCGATCTGCCTTCCTAAATTCGGTGAAGGCTTTACTAAAGGAACCTTCATCAAAAGTTTTCCCAGTGTATCCGAACATCCTTTTTGCTAATTTTTCAACTTCGGGTTTGGTGGGTCTGCATTTATCTAACATTCTGGCTGTATTTACTACTACGTCGAAATAATTGATCTGGTTCATTTTGTTCTCCTTTGCTTTGCTAGCTAGCGGCGCGTTGGTTATTACTTTGAATGCTCTACCATTTGCTTATGAAGTTCTGTTTCCAGGTGGTTAAGAACTAATCTGCTGGTGTCATGTTCTTCATTTTGTTCCAACTTTAGCAAATACTTTCTGAGTTGTTCTTCAAAAGAGCGGCGGTGTTTTCTGATGATTTCGGATAATTCTGAGGTAGACATTATAAAGGTTTTTTCCATTTTGTTCTCCTTTTAAAATTCTAAAGATCGTAATGTTTGTAGGAGACCTCTTCTTTTGATTTCCTTTACCAGATCATCGTTAGAAATTGTTGATAAATCAACAGATGGGATGTTTTCTTTCTCGATTTTCATTGTTTCCCAATGTTTCTTGGCATTGGCAGCATTGGTAGGGATTAAAGATTTGTCAAGAGATACAATATACCAATCTCCAGAAGTATTTCCACCTCGGTTATCTTTTTGACCGGTGCGAATAATGTCTCCGGGATTTGCCTCAATTTCTACTTCTCCACCATTATCATTCCCCAGATAAGATCCCCAAGAAATTTCTGATTGCTTACCAATTGGCCAGGAAGTAATTTTGCCTATCCATGGTCTTCCATATCTCCTAGAATTGTAACTTCCAAAAGTTTGTGTGATTCTCATTTTCCTTCTCCTTTGCCTTTCGGCCTTGGTTACTCGTAATTTTCCAATGTTTCAACAACTGTGCCGAGGTCGTCTAAAGCCTCGGTTAATGAATCTACTTGTTCTGTCAACTTTTCAATTCTTTCTTCATTGGGATACTCGGAATTTTCTGCCGTATCCAAAACATCTTGTTTGGCATCTCGATTTTCTTCCAGTTCTTCTTTTAAAATTCTTATTCTTTCTGCTAAATTATGAATTTTATTTGCTGTGATTGCCATGTTTCCTTCTCCTTTGTCTTTCGACCTTGGTTATAGTTAGTTCTCATCAAGTCTGTGTTACTATCAGAACGGCGTCAATCTTTAAATCAACTTTGTTCCCAGACTTATCGGCGGTGTCACTTTATTTATACTGCGTAGTCTGCTATGTACTCTTTATGGAATGCTAATTCAACTTTTTGATGATTTAAATAATTGTGAATTTCAGGATGCGAGAATAAGAATGAATCGGCCAAGTCATAGGCGATATCTTCAATACTTAATCCTTCTCCTTCTGGGCGGTTATAATTTAGATCAATGATACTTTCTTGAGCCCCTTCATTAAATTCTTTCATCAATTTCTTGAATTGTTTTTCGGAAATAATTTTTGATTTTTTGATCCTTTCTTTTCTTACGGATTTATCTGATGGCCTAAAAACAATGCCGGCCATTTCCAGTGCATTTTCTTTCGTGATCAATTTCCTGAAAAGCAAAATCTCAATGTCCGTTTTATTAATGCAATTTTCTGGATAAAATATCTTATATCTCTCTAACGATTCTTGGTAATCTTTTAATTTTTTCATTTTGTCTCCTTTGTCTCTCGACTTTGGTTAAATTGTTTGCTCCTTCCATCCTTTTATACTGAGCCGAGGCGGTCTTGGAAATAAGCTCACCCGATGTTTTGGGAATCTTGAAATTATCCTCACGCCCCACAGGATCATATTTATTGCTATTCCTTAACTACGGCATCTTGAATAAGTTCCGGAGGTATATCCGGTGCGCCATATTCCTGAAAATTGATGTTTTCACTAAGATCGGTTCAGCAAGGAACCAATAGTAACTTGTCGACTCTGAGGCTATCGACACGGCCCTCTGGGTTGTCATGCGCCCATAACGCAATAGGAATTCACGCCTTCGTCCTAACTGGCGACTCGTCTTTTCCGAGATGTCAACCGTAAACCTCATCGGCTCTACGGAAT
>JBDRHV010000052.1:0-13604 GCA_043816465.1 bacterium
ACCAAGGGTTGTTCAGTACGCACTAAGTATTACCATCGGTACAAGAGTGTCTAGAATAAGTAGCTTAGGAAATGACCTTGCATTAGCACTTGCAGCACCATCAGGATCTGTAAGAATTGTAGCTCCAATTCCTGGAACATCACTTATTGGTATTGAAATGCCAAACTCAAACGCATCACTTGTTTCAATGAGTGAAGTTATTACATCAAATGAATGGAAAGACTTTGATGGCAACCTTCCAATTGTGTTTGGAAAGGGTCTCACAGGTAAAATAATAATAAAAGATCTTACAAAAATGCCCCATATCCTTGTGGCTGGTGCCACAGGATCAGGAAAATCAGTAAGTATAAATGCATTTATATGCGGCATGTTGATGAAACATTCGCCTGATTACGTAAAATTCATCCTCGTAGACCCAAAAATGGTAGAACTACCTCCGTATAACGGAATCCCCCACCTTCTTACACCTGTTATAACAGATGTCGAAAAGGTTGTTTACTCTCTAGATTGGCTTATTGTAGAAATGAAGAAAAGATTTAGGATGTTTAATAAGTCACAAGTAAGAAACGTACATGAGTACAACACAAAGATGGGTTTTCCTGCACTACCTTATATATGTCTTGTGGTAGACGAGATGGCTGACCTTATGCTTTCTTCTGGAATCGATGTTGAAAATAAAATAGTCAAACTCGCACAGATGTCCCGTGCCACTGGAATACACCTTATTCTAGCAACCCAGAGACCTTCCGTAGACGTCATAACAGGCCTAATTAAAGCAAATATACCCGCAAGAGTTGGGATGAATGTGGCAACCTCCACGGACTCAAGGGTTATTTTGGATATGAATGGCGCAGAAAACCTTCTTGGAAACGGAGATATGTTATTCAGAGATCCAAGCAGCTCAAGACCATTCAGGATACAGGGATCGTTTCTTTCAAACGAGGAAATCTCAAAGATTACCCTACACTGTAGGGAACAGGCAAAAGATCACAGGTACAACAAAGAGGTTACGAAACCTACAGCAGGAAGTAAGGTGGGAACAGGTGTTGTGCAAAAACAACCGGAAGACCCTATGTTTAGAGATGCAGTAAGAGTAGTTGTGAATGCTGGTAAAGCATCATCATCATTACTTCAAAGGAAGTTAAGGATTGGATACAACAGAGCAGCAAGGCTTACGGATGAGCTTTATGCAGCAAAGATTATTGGACCACAAGATGGAAGTAAGCCAAGAGAAGTATTAATTTCCAGTGCAGATGCATATTTTAATAGGCTGGATGGAGAAATTTTCGAAACACAGGAATAGATATAATAAATCACTGCCCTAGTGATGATATAATCTATCTACCGCCCAATCATCACTTAAATATAATCCTTTTAAGACAATATAATTATGCTCACTGCTGGCACAATAATCAAAAAAGAAAGAGAGATACAAAATCTTAGTCTTGAGGAAATCACATCTGCAACAAAGATTCAGAAACATTATCTTGAAGCACTTGAAGCGGATGACTATGACAAATTCCCTTCAACTGTATATGCAAAAGGGTTCTTAAGAAATTACTCTAGATATTTAGGGGTAGATACAGAAAAAGTAACAGCACTCTTTAGAAGGTCAGTTGAAAATGAGGCTACAGCACAGGTTAAGGATTCCAAAAGACCAATTCAAAAGATAAGATTTTCAGTTACCCCAAGTACAATAATAATTGGGTCGGTACTACTTCTTATACTGTTTACTTTTGGATATCTGTTTTACCAATTCTACAATTTTCAAAAACCACCAAGACTTGAAATATCTTCACCAGAAAACAACATCACGGTGGATACAAGCGAAATCGTAGTTGAAGGAATAACCGAAAATAACATGTTTATAACAATAAATGATGAACCAATAAGGATAAACGAAGATGGCAGTTTCAAGGTAGATATTACTTTGAGCAAGGGACAGAATACACTTGTGATAAAAGCAAAACATCCAGACGACATAGGTAAAGAGGCTGTAGTATCAAGACAGGTGGAGTTTCAACCAACAATTGTAGAGAAACCCGAAGCTATTGCAGGAGAGGAAACCAAAGAGGAACAAACGTTAACTATGAATATTACGATAGAGATTAAAAAAGAAAGTACTTGGCTAGAAGTTACTTCTGACAATATTCCCTTCAAAAAACTTGTAGTACCCGGTACAACACTTACTTATGAGGCTGATAACACAGTAACCATTTCTACAGGTAAAATTGCATCAACTTTGTTAAAAATTAACGAAGTAGAGAAAGGTTTCTATATTACTGCCTCAGGAAGCGGTATAATCGAGTGTAAAATTGAAAATAATAAAATAAACTGCCAACAACCTTAAATACACAAAATAATGGCAGAAAACATTGTAAAATCAACAGGTTTTGATAGATCACAAATAGAAGAGATTAAGGCACGTATACCCATAGAGGATGTTATATCTCGCTACGTTAGACTAAAGCCTTCCGGAAAAAATATGTTTGGTCTCTGTCCTTTCCATAAAGAGGACACCCCTTCTTTCTCGGTAAATCCTGAACTTCAAATCTTCAAATGTTTCGGCTGTGGAGAAGGTGGTGATGTACTTAGTTTTATTCAAAAAATCGAAAATATTGAATTTAATGATGCTTTAGAGAAACTTGCACAAGAAGCTGGTATAGAGCTTAAATTCACAAAAAGAGATCCCCAAGAAACACAAAAGTATACCCATGCAAAAGAATCTCACAAGTTATCTAATTTTTTCTTTAAGAAAATACTTCAAGAACATAAACTTGGAGAAAAAGGGAGAGATTATATAAAACAAAGAGGATTTACAAAGCTTGCCGTAGATAACTTTCAGATTGGATACGCTCCAAAATCACCGACAAACAATCTACTTACAAATCAACTAATTAAAAAAGGTTATAAAAAGGAAGATTTAGTTAATTACGGCATATCGGTAGAAAGAAGAGGTCAAATTATGGACAAATTTGTTGATAGAATAATGTTTCCAATAATAGACAACTCTGGTAATACCATAGCTTTCAGTGGAAGAATAACCTCAAAAGAAGACGAGAGGCCAAAATATCTTAATTCACCTGAGACGGTACTTTTTCAAAAAAGACGTAACCTTTTCGGATTTTATCAAGCAAAACAGGATGTTCGAATTAAAAAATTTACTATACTTGTTGAGGGCCAGACTGATGTCCTTTCTTCTTGGCAAATGGGAATAAAAAATATTGTTGCACCACTTGGTACCGGAGTTACAGAAGATCAAATTGAAAAGATAAAAAAGCTTTCTCCCAATCTAATTCTCGCATTTGACGCTGATAATGCAGGACTTCGGGCTATTATGAAAACAGCGATTATTGCGCTACAAAAGAATATGAATGTATATGCAGCACAAATACTCTACGGAAAAGATGCAGATGAATGTATCAAGAAAGACTCAAATTTGTGGAAAAAAACAGTTGATGAAAGAATTCCGGTAGTTAGTTTCTTTCTTAATATTATTACTCAGAAATATTCACCTCATACACTTGCCGGGAAAAAGATCATAATCGAGAAGATTGGTCCAATTATGATGTCAATAAAGGACAAAGTAACAAAGGACCACCATATAAAAGAGATTTCTACCCTCACTGGAATAAATTCGGACATTCTTCGTGAAACCTTTTCATCTGATACCCTAAAAAGTCCAGAAAGCACTATTTCTTATCTCGAAAAAATAGATGACGACTTTTCAAAGGAGGGCTATCTACTAACACTGATTACTCAATATCACGAAGACTTAGTTAATCAAATCAGAGATTTTGACTCGCAATTAATTAATAACATCGAAATCAAAGAAATTATCCAAAAAATTCAAAAACAAATTGATGGTAAAAAAGAGCTGAAGATTTCAAGTATTTCTAAGAAAATTAACACTTCTTCAGAAGATGTACTCAGAGATTCTGCCATGAGACCCTTATGGATAGAAAAACCGCCAAGGTCCGAGATAATTGACGAATTCAAAGAAACGGTAAGACTTCTTAGTTTAGACCAGATTCATCATGAAATTTCAGTTCTCAGGAACAAACTTGAAATTGCAGAAAAACAAGGTAAAACTAAAGATTCAAATGAACTTTTGAACAAGGTTAACCAGAAAATTGCGGAAATTGATAAACTCTCTCATTCATAAACGAGCTAATATACTGTAAAATCAATACATGGAAAAATCCCCAGACATCACAGACTACGACAAATTTAGTTACGACTATTCCAAGTATTGGAAAAATAGAGAATATGAGCACATGGCTGAACTGTATGCATTAAGTGAGTTGATGAAAAACGTTTCTGGAAAATGGTTTATAGATATAGGTGGATCATATGGAAGAAACCTCAATATATACCAAAACAAATACGAGAATAAGATAATATGCGACTATTCAATTGGAGCCTTACAAAAGGCTAAAAAGACTATAAATGACAACAAAGCAAATAAAGTGTTTCTTGTTGCCGCAAATGCTTATAACCTTCCCTTTAGGCCTGACACCTTCGATGGATTGGCATTAATAAGGGTTCTTCATCATATCGAAAATGTTCCAAAGCTTTTTGAAGAAATAAATCGTGTTTCATCAAACAGTAGTCTCTTTTTCTTAGAGTACGCAAATAAAAATAATATTAAAGCGGTATTCCGAGAATTATTAAAATTTAATCCCATGTACCTATTCAAAAGGGCTCCATTCAAACACAAAACCCAAGGCTACCACGAAGGTTCTGACGAAAAGTCAGAAGGAATAATTCTGAACTTCCACCCACAGTGGATAAGAACTCTACTGGTTTCTCGTGGATATAAAATACTCAATAAAAGAGGGGTGTCATTTCTCAGGATCCCCTTCCTTAAAAAGTATCTGAGTACAGATGAACTCCTAAAATACGAAATCTTCTTACAGAAATTATTTGGCTGGACAAGTATACCTCCAAGCATTTTCCTCAAACTCGAGAAAAAAGGCGGTTCTCCTGCTATCCATGGCGATATGAAAGACATACTAGCTTGCCCAAAATGCAAATCTGAACTTAGGTTTTCTGGTAATGAAATTTCATGCAAGAAATGTAATTCGATATATAAATATGAAGACGGTATATACGATTTAAGATTTCCTTTAATATCTAAGTGATTCCAAATAAGGCTTTAGGCCAACACTTTTTCACAAACACTAAGGTTCTTAATCGAATAATTGAAATAATTAATCCTTCCCCAAAAGACACATATATTGAAATCGGTCCAGGTAAAGGAGCATTCACCTTTCCCTTGTCAAAAAGAGTAATGAAACTTATTGCAATAGAAAAAGATTCCAATCTAGTTTCATACCTTAATAAGGTTGCCACAGAAGGTTATTACAATAATATACGGTTTGAAAACCAAGACATTTTAGATGTGGCGCTAAGCAATTTTATATCTGAACCTTATTACATTTTCGGATCACTTCCTTACAATAAATCCAAAGAGATAATTGAGATGTTTCTTTTACAAAAACACCCAAGACCGAGGGCTTTGTACTTTATTGTACAAAAGGAAGTATCTCAAAAATACCTTAGACAGACTTCTTCTTTAAGCTATTTCTCAGCATTTGCACAACTCACATCTGTCCCTTGCAAGCTTTTTGAAATCAACCCAGGTTCTTTTACACCTCCGCCACAGGTGAAAAGTGTACTGATTGAATTCAAACTCAAAAGAGATATCACAAAGTTTGAAAACTGCACTCAACTCCTATCCATTATCTTCAAACAACCAAGAAAAACCATTAGAAACAACCTTTTATCGAACAGCAGCATTTCACAAGATTTTCTTTCGTTAATATCTAACAAAGTATTAAGTAGAAGAGCTTCTGAACTTAAAATAAAAGAAGTCGAGGATTTGCTTTTGTTGTATAATAAATCACGATGAACATAAGAGAAAAAAGGCAGAAACAGATCAAAATGGGACTAAAATACACTGGCGGAAATATTTTTCAAAAAATTCAATTCAGGATTTCGAAATTCTCTACACTTCTTGACCAATATCTGTTTTGGAGAACTCCAATCCTTTGGTTTGATGTATTCATAAATATTGCCGCGTCAATATTTGTTACAACATGGCTTTACACAAACTACAACAATTTACCGGAAGATGTATCTCTTTGGTACTTTTTTTTCGATGAATCTAGAAGGTTTGTAAGTCTCACAGAGATAATAAATCTTGTATTTATTCACCTATTAATTCAGGCCATCACCCTCCTCATTGCGTATAAAGTGTCATCAAGATTTCGTCCTTTAGCAAACTTTTTACTTGTTTGTATTTGTATAGCCTCATTGACATTCTATATTGCATTGTATAAGTCACTTTCCCTTGTGGTAACCTAAAAATACCTTTAACATGACATGGATGGATATATTTGGAGCTTACCAAAAATACATAAACTATCTCCCGCAATTTCTTCTTGCACTTATAGTTAGTTTTATTATAACTCCTGTTGTTGGCTTTATATCAAGGAAGTTTATGATCGTGGGACTCCCCCCAAGCATGAGGGCTCGTACAAAATCCTCAGATTTTAGGCACCTAGAAAAACAACCAACACCTTTACTGGGCGGACTTGCTGTAGTAGTTCCACTAATTATTTTGGTTTTAATTCACACATCTCCATCTCCACAAATAATTGCCCTCATCTTTGCTCTTCTTATACTAACAATTATGGGGCTTGTGGATGACGTGATTGAAATATCCGGAAGAACTCAATTACTTACCATTGTTTTTGCGGCAGTATTAGTGGCCTTTTCTCCTGTCAACTTTACAGATATTACAAACCCCTTTGGTGGGAATATTGACCTCAGCTTCTTTACCTGGAAGGAGGCACTTCTTGGATTTCCACTGGAGTTTGTGTGGCCAGGGGATCTGATAATGATACTGTGGATTGTTGGCTGCTCAATTTCAGTAAAAGTGTCCGCCGGTACAGACGGTCTAATGGAAGGTAACACCTTCATATCAGCTATCATTATGTTTATCCTCGCGATTAGATTTCAGATTAAAGATGCCGCTATGGTCAGCATACTCTTTTCTGGATTATTACTTGGATTTCTTTTCTATAACTTTTATCCTGCTAAGATCAGATCTGGATCAGTAGGGAAATCATCATATGGATTCATACTTGCTACACTCAGTGTATATGTGGGTGCAAAGATTGCTACAGCAATACTATTGCTACTACTTCCTATCCTTGATTTCTTACTTGTCTTGGTCGGAAGGTACAAAAAGCATAAACCCAAAAATATACTCTCTATTCTCGGCATTAGCGACCAGACCCATCTACACTACAGACTTTTACACCTGGGAATGTCTGAAACTCAAGTTGCACTTACAGAATATATGATTACCCTTGTGCTTGGAGCAATCACACTTGCTGTATCCGGTGCATTGAGAGCGTTCGCAATTCTTGCAGGATTCATAGGAATCCTAATTTTTGTAATCTACATAATGAACCGAGAATCAAGGAAATCAGTGAAGGATGAGGATAAAGAAGAGGAGTCCCCAGAGAAGAAGTACTCATACTAATAATAAATGTTGTCTTTTAGCATCAGCAAAACTATAATACAAACATGCTTAAACTGCTGAAAAAGTTTGCGCTCATAATTCTTCTTATAGCCGCGGTTGTGGGTATTTCACTTTGGCAACCCTGGAAATACCTTTTCGACCTTGCACTAATAGGAAACAATTCTGCCCTTACAGTAAACTCAGCTGGTGGAAAATCCGAGGTATATCTAGATGACAAAAAAATCGGAGAGACACCTCTTTCGCTTGATAATCTTTCTCCTGGCGATTTTACAATTGACATAAAGAGGGTTACTTCACAAGATAGTTTCTATACCACAATCAGCAAGGAGATCCATATCGAACCAAATACACGAACTCTTGTAGAGGTTGAAATTGGACCTTCAGATCAATTCAGCTCAACTTCTGTAATATATTATCGAGACAACAATTCTTCTAATTCATCGATGTACCTGAACTCAAACCCATCAAACGGTACAATTACGGTGGACGGTACAGAATATGACGGATCACCTGTGGTCATAGAAGACATTGAGGGTGGTGAACATACAATCTCGGTAGAAGCGGATGGATATGAGCCACTGGAAATATCTGTTATTTCAAGAGATGGATATACACTAATAGCAGAATTTGATTTAATGGTTAAACCAATAGTAATCGAATGAACAATCAAACTCAGACAAATCGACCTACAACTCTCATAGTCTTTGGAGGAAATATGCTTGGTGAAAAGCTTACCGAGCTATTATCGACTCAGAAAAGCAACATAATCCTAGTAGATGAGTTTAATAGGGAGACAAAATCTCAAATAAAGCAAATTAAGAAAAACTATGATGTTAAAACATATGATCTGTCTGGATTGGAATCTCTCACCTCAGAATTAAAAAGAATCGATTATGTATTTATACTGTTGGGACAGTATTTAGAAGTTAGGCCAGAGATTTCAAGCAAGCAGTTTTTATCCATTACTAACTCAGTCGACACAATACTTAAACTTGCACACAAACATGGCGCAAAGACTTTACTTGCTACAACGATTAACCTTCATAGAAAACTTGCTAACCTTGAGTCATTTCGTATAGAAAACCTATCAGACAGCCTCAAAGGTAAGTCATATGCTTCGGTAGAACTTCAAAGATACTGCGAAACATTAGCGGCCGAATATCATGATCAAGCATCTTTGGATATAAGAATTGCAAGGATAGGAGAGGTCATAGGAAAAGGAGTCTCACTAGATAAACACTCAGTTTTTACTGATTTAATAAAGGAATCGGTAACAAGGCCAAGAATAACAATTAAAGGTGAGGGACTAGATTCTGCATATTACATTCATATTTTGGACGTGGTGTATGGAATAATCAAAACTGTATTTAGTAATAAGACGAACGGTGAAGTTTTCTCCCTATCTTACCCAGAAGAGATAACTACTTTGAGTCTTGCGTACAAAATACTGGAGCTAAATCCAAAAGCCCAGGAAATAGCCTTTACTGAATCAGAAGATGATACACCTCAACAAATATATGTACCCGCGAAAAATCTCAGCAAAATAGGGTGGAAACCTAAGGTAAAGTTTGATAAGGCAATACTTGAAACTCTGGAATATGTACACGAACAGTATAAAATTGCATGGAAGGACAAACCGGATCAAGATTTCTTCTCAGAGAAAATCGAACCAAGAAAGAGAAAGAAAAGGGATACTCCAACCCACATATCGGAACAGGTAACTCCAGTGGGTAGGTTTTTCCAAACAATCGCCTTGCCTTTTGTCTCTGTATCGTCTTTTATTGAAAAAAGCTTAAAGAAAATACGAAAAGTTAGAATTACTCCTTTTGGAATAGCAAAGACTTCTGTGAAGGTTGCAATCTTCGTTTCGTTGTATCTGTTTCTAATCGCACCTCTTTTACAGATTATCGTCGGAGGTGGACTCACTTATTTATTCGCAAAGAGAGGATACCAACAATCATACAACCTAGAATCACAGAAAGCTGAGACGAGTTTTGAGAGAGCAAAGTATTTTTCATCTGTTTTTAATCAAGGTTGGCAAGGATTTAGATGGATAAGATATATTCCTTCTGTTGAGAACTTCTATGACAATACATCTCTAGTGTTTGGAAGCATAAATCATCTTTCTGAAGGCGCATACTACCTTTCTCAGGGATTAAGTCCATACATAGATTATTTCAAAGCCTTCGAGCCTATAGCTACATTCGATGGAAGTAGTGCTGGAGGCTCTAGAACCTATCTAAATGAGCTCAAACGTATCGAGAAGAGTTCCAGCTCTATAGACAGAGCAACAGTGGAAATAACCCAAGCTACAAACTCACTAAATGATATCAACCTGGATATATATCCAAGCTTTATAAGTGAATATATAGGACAACTTCAGGAAATCGGTAACTCCGCAAAAGATGTTTTGAACACCCTCAACGATTTTGCAAAATTTATTCCTGATTTACTTGGAAAAGACGAAAGGCAGAATTACATCATATTGTTTCAAAATCCGATGGAGTTGAGAAGTACTGGAGGATGGCTCACAAGTTTTGCGATAGTAGGCATAGAGCATGGACAGATAAGAACACTTGACGTCCAAGATGTATATAACGTGGATGGCCAGATAGAAACAAGTGTTGAACCACCCACCGATATGAAATCCCAACTTGAAATAGATGACTGGACACTCTCACTTTCAAACTGGAACCCAGATTTTCCACAAGCGGCTGAAGCAGCAGAATACTTTCTTACCCTTACTGATCAAGTTTATTCAGTCGATGGAGTCATCTCTGTAGATCTAGAGTTTGTGAGAAATTTGGTAGATGTGTGGGGACAGGTCACAGTTCCGGGCGAGTCAGAACCGGTAACAAAGGATAATCTCTACTACAAGGTGATTGAGATTCACAGAGCTTTTACTCCTGGAAGTGACAGAAAAGAGGTATTCCTGTCGAATCTTGCAAACGAAATCATGAAAAATATTTTCCAGAGCTCGAAGAATGATTGGCCAAAAATATCCCAGGTTATTACAGATGGGTTGGAAAATAAACACGTACTGGCATACATCTACAACTCAGAGGTAGACCAGAATATAAACGATCTTGGATGGAGCGGAAGGATAGGGAATAAAGAAAATACAGTATTTCCAGTAGAGTGGAATTATGGAGCAAACAAGGCCAACTACTTTTTGGAGAGAGCTTCCACTATGGATATCAACGTTGTTGATGAAAACACAGTAATGCAGACTCTCGAAATAACATACAGAAACAACAGTGACGAAGACAAATACCCTGAAGGTCCATACGAAAATTATGTAAGGGTGTATCTTCCATACGGTGCGAGCGTGACCGATGTCACTGGATTGGAAAAATCCAGGAAATATACCGATAACTCAGTAGGAAAAGACGTGGTAGCTGGCTTTATTTCCGTGGGTTTGGAAGATGAGGAAAGTTTTAGGATAAAATATACATTGACGAGGGATGCAGTGAGAGACTTCCCGATCACAATAAACAGAGATGAGGTTGAGTATAAGATAAACTATCTTAAGCAGCCTGGACTTATGGATGATCCAATAACTTTAGAAATATCTCATCCAAATTCATGGACACCAGTAGATTCGAACAACATTCAGAGGCAGATAAACTCGCTGGTAATACAGACGGAATTAGATACAGACAAAGAATTCACCGTCAAATGGCTAGTAAGGTAATTGTAAATCGCGTCTTTACTCTTATTATTGTAGTAGCAATAGGGTGTGCAGGATATCTAGGTTACAAATACTATGTTTCCCAATCTTCTAATATTACATCAGGGGTAGACAACAACTCTACCGTGGGTGTATATATTTCAGATGAAATTCCTTCCTCTCTTTCAGAAATAATAAAAACGGTAATAGAGGAAAAGGGATGGGAAATCACCGAATCAAATCCTGATATATCAGTAGAGGTCAATTCTAAAGAAGAAGAATACCAAACAATATACCAGTATTTTGCCGTTACAAAACCCTGGAGTCTTCTGGCAGATATAGACCTTGAGACATTTTCGCAATTCTCAAGCATGATAGATAAAGATACGTTCGATCTAATAAATCAGGATGACTTTATTTATGATTCAAACTCAAATTCAAATTATCTCCTCCAATCATTTTCAGAGCTAGACGGTACAAGACTTGCGGTGGAAATAAATAACAAAAGCATTTTTGACAAGTCTTGGTGGCAGGAAAAGAATTATCCACTTGCTCTTGAGATAAAAATCTCTGGAGACAGAGAGGAATTAATTTCAGAACTTTCCATAAATCAGAAGTTTATCGATGCTGGTTATACTACCAAATAACAAAGCTACAAAGTTTTTGTCTAATTAATAAAAACAGCCACGACTGTGGCAGGTGGACCTGGATGGGAACTTTGTGAACGGGTAAAAGGAAGCTTGTCATATCCAATAAACGAAATAAAAGATGAGCTTGAAAACGCCGATCTGGCAATAATAAGCAATGAATCCTCTTTTGTAGAAGGATGTTCCCAGGGGGCAGGAACAACCTCATTTTGCGGAAAACCAACATACATTCAAAACCTACTGGATATGGGAATCGACGTGGTAAGTCTGACTGGAAATCATATGAATGATTATGGTAGGGATTATTTCACAGACACCCTGGATTTGTACACAGAAAATGAAATTCAATATTTCGCATCAGGTAAGAATTCCACCGAGGCGTGGGAACCACTGATCGTTCAGACAGACGCTGGCACGATAGCTTTCATGGGAATAAATAGGATGGGGCCAGACGGCGTTCTTGCTACAGATAGTCTTGCAGGTACGGCATATTACGTCCAAGAGACCTTCCTTGAGAAGTTGGATGAGGTCAAGGACAATGTAGACATTGTCTGGCTTGACACTCATCTCTGGCCAGAATACGGCACTACACCGACTCAAGAGCAAGTCACCATTACCCAAACAGCAATAGAAAACGGGGTAGATATAGTGACAGGTGTATCCTCGCACGAACCACTAAGAATGACCTTTTACAAGGGAAAACCGATATTTTACGGACTTGGAAATTTTCTTTTCGATCAGATGTGGTCGGAGGAAACTAGGCTAGGGATGGTACCAAAAATTCACATTTACAACGGTAAAATCGTCAACATCGAGATTCTCCCGACAAGGTTATATGACTACTGCCAACCAAGATTTCTGGAGGATGAAGATAGAACTTCAGTACTGGAATATTTCGTTGGGATTTCGGAATTATAAATCAGGTTTAACCTCTTCTTAACATTGTTACAACAACCTAAAGGGAATATTTCCCAATTCATTTTTGACTTATTGCATTTTCACCTCCAACAAACCCATCTATAACAACAAAATATTTAATACCCCCAAGGCTTAACCTTAAAGCAATCGTTTGCTAATTTCAAATATTTCACCTAATATATATGAAGTGTCAAAGGCAAGTTCTAAAAATCAACAAGAAAAAAAAGATTATAAGGTTGAAATCGACAGACTTAAGAAAAAGATCGATGGCCTAAGGAGTAAGTCTCAAATAGCCGCGTTAGAATCTCAAATAGAAACCCTCCGAAAGCAGAGTATAAATGATCAAAACGCTCGGGAGCAGTCAATGACAAACATTCCAGGTTATGAGGAGGAATTTGCAAGACTAAAGGAAGATGCGGTTAAACAAATACGAAAAGGTAAAAATGCTAAAATTGGATCTTCTTTAGTTTCCTTAATCACGATTCCAATCGTTGCTGTAATAGTATATTTTGTTTTTGAAACAACGAAAATTATTTCCTTCTTAGAACTAAGTGGTGATTCCACCCGAATACTATATTGGGTCACGGCTGTAGTTTTTACTCTTTTGGAAACTCAAGCCTTTTTCGACTTAATCAAAACCATACTTATCAATCCAGAAAAAATTCCAGATCAAACACTATCATATCTGTCATTAACAGCCAAAGAGCACATTCTGGATCCTAAGGGCTCTGTTATTCGTGAGAAATACGGTACTGGAAAGTGGTCTTCGGTCACAGAGACGTAGCCTTTCATTTACGGGTAAAATAATTAATTC
>JBDRHV010000053.1:0-10400 GCA_043816465.1 bacterium
TGTCCCAAATACTGAATAATTCGATGATTTAAGATCATCAAAAACTTTTGCTCCCACATATCCACTTGCACCTGTAATAAGAATTCTCTTCACTACGAAAGAATAAAAAATTTACATCTCCTCAATAACCTGAATCCCCAGTATCCCCAGGGAACTCTTTAGGACATTTGCAGAGAGCTCTGTAACAGCTTTTCTGAGAGACTTTTTGTCATCTGGAGCATCAGATACCGGACATTTTTCATAGAAGTTGTTGAAGAGATTTGCTACCTCATACGAATATTCCGATATCATACTCAGTGAATAGTTGTTTGCTGCAGAAAGTACAACCTCAGGGAAGTTTAAAAGCTTTAGCAACAGAGATCTCTCAATATCACCAATCTCAAACTCTCCACCTCTACTCTTATTGTCCGAATCTTCTATCTTCCTTAGAATACTTTTAGCTCTCGTATAAGCATACATCACATATGATCCACTCTTTCCGGTAAAAGACACGGCCTTATCAATGTCCAAAATGATGTCCTTATATGCATCTTTAGAAAGAATCTCAAAACGAATAGCCCCCTGACCCACTTTTTCTGCTATTTTTTCCTTCTTTTCCTCGTCAATATCCCTACTTTTAAGCACCTTCATTGCTGCCTCACACGCCATATCAAGTAGCTGATCTGAGTTTGCATCCTCACCCGACCTAGAGCTTATCTTTTTACCATCTTTTCCTACCACCATGCCATAAACATAAGCATAGAGATTGTCAATTTTCAATACTCCTATAGCATCCAAGAGCGCAAAAAGCCTCTGAAAATGAAGAATATGTTCGTTTCCCACCACCCATATAGCCTTCCAAGGCCCATATTTCTTAATCTTTTGAAGAGTCAGGTTGAGGTCCTGGGTGTGGTACAGACTTGTCCCATCCGATCGAAGCAATACAACATCAGGAACACCATATTTCTCCTCAATTCGACCCACCACAGCCCCATCAGTAAGCCTTTCCACAACACCTTTACCAATATATTTTTCGATCAACGACTTACCACCCTTCCACAGTTCACTCTCAAACCAAAGATATCCCCGATCTTCATTCAATCTTTCAAAAGTCTCCAGCTGTCCATCAAATGCCCATTTCGTGACTTTCATCCAGAGTTTAGTCGTATCTTCATGGTTGTTCTCAAGTTTTCTAAGCATCTCATCTACTTCTTTTTTTGCTTTAGGATCAGAGTTATATGCTTGTCTACCAATGACATAGTAATCACCAACGAAATGATCCGGTTTCATACCTTCCGTCTCAGGTGTCTTTCCTTTCCCAAATTTCTGATACCCCCACATTGCCATACAGACCTTATTATCCTTGTCGTTGATTAGGTTATCCTTCTCAACTTCGAAACCCACTGATTCAAGAAGCCTTGCTAGACTTCTCCCAATTAACAGATTTCTAAGGTGACCTATGTGAGCAGGAGCATTAGGATTGATCGATGGACTTTCAACTACAAATTTTCTGTTTTTTCCGATGTCCGAATACCCATATTTATCTTTCACACCGACGGCTTTCCTCAATTCGTCGACCAGGTATTTTTCGGACATTGTGAAATTAATAAACCCATTGTTTGCCTTCTCAATTCGAGAAAATGTCTCTTTAAGTCTTTCTCCTTCATTAAGTACTTGTAACAAGGCTTTACTTACCTCATTAACCGGTTTTCCCTGACTTTGAGCCAGTCTCAATGCAACAGTAGACGAATAATCTCCAAACTTCAGATTCGATGACACTGAAAGTTGTGATTTTTCATTGATCCCATTTTCCACAAGTAGGTCATCCACTACTTTTGAAATTTTTTGAGACATATGAACTGAGTCTACCAATTCCAGAGACTTTGACCTCCTCTGGAGGAGACTCTTCGCCGATCCCTTTTTCTGATTTTTCGATGTATCAATCAGTTGCTCAAGATCTTTATTCGTATCACAGTCGTTTTTCATCATGTTCGTTTTATATTGTACTGACAACTCATTCCCACTGCTCGACAACTTTATGATTTGAAACTCACCTCCGAAATATTTCTTCAAGTCTTCGACAAAATTCTCTATCACGTCTCCGACTTCGAACTCTGAAAATGAGTCGATGATGAAATACACATCCTTGGAATTTTTGGTCAACTTCGTCCTCTCACTTTGTCTCCATGCCCACATACGACAAGTCACTGAGTGATCATCCTCCCAAATCACCTCCCCTTTGGTAATTTTTTCTACTCGGCTATCACCCATGCCGAGAAACAATTCGTCTCCTTTTGCAATTTTTAACTCCATGTCACCAAATACCTTACCTAGGTCCTCTCCCCCAAATGGGATACCATACTTAAGGGAATAATAATTGTATAGATTTACTATTGGATTAATATGGGGAACTCTTTTCTCATCAATAGCTCTTTTTGCAAGTGCCACATGAGATGGAACAAACCCTTCCCTTATACTATTGTAAACATCTATCCACTTGGAGTATTTAGGATTAGCTAAGAGACTTTTATTCCCTTTTAACTCTTTCGCAGCACCATCCAGCATGTCATTTATCTCTTTTGAAGAAACCTCGATATTTAACCCGGTACCTACTATCACGTACTCTACAACATCTGGAAATTTTTCGAATATTTCTTTTGAAACCTTAAATTTCATGATTCTATTATATCAGCAAAAACGAAGAACGCACTCGGAGGGTCTACTACGTTAAAACTTCGTAGACCAGGGACACCTTCTTACCAAAATTAACATTTCATATGGCTTGCCATACGTAGCCTTGGCGTAGTATGGCGCATCCAGTAGGAGTCGAACCTACAACCCCTAGTTCCGAAGACTAGTGCTCTATCCAATTGAGCTATGGATGCACCTCTATAATTATACCCTGAAATACTTAAAATGGCTTGCCATGAGCCCAACACGGAAAAAAACTATCAGACCTGGTTTGATAGAAAGGTTAGCAGAAAGGAATTTCTTTTTATAAACGTTCTACTATAAGACTATATAAGAAACCTATAACAGTTCAGACCTGGTCTCAGTACTGGCGCACCTGGCAGGAATCGAACCTGCAACCTTTGATTTCGCAAACCAATGCTCTATCCGATTGAGCTACAGGTGCAGCTCACGTATTGCTTCACATCAGTCAGAACGAAAGCAAAGCTTTCATTCTTCCTTTTCGTTGCGCAATAGGCTCGCCATCAAAGTAAATGCTAAAGCATTTACTTTGAGAAGAACAAACATACTATCCGACTAGGATTATATATTGAAATGAGTAAAAAGGCTTGCCAGACGAACTCTGGAGCAAAACGAGAGAGAAAAACTGGTTCATTTCGTCGTAGTGTACACGAAGACGAACGCACTCAGCAGGACTCGAACCTGCAACCTACTGCTTAGAAGGCAGTTGCTCTATCCATTGAGCTATGAGTGCTGTAAAACATAAGATATAAAAAGAACTTCAGTATTAGATAAACTTAGTCAATAACTAGACCTGCTGGCCCGCCGAAGCCTTGGCGTAGGCGGGTGAGTGCAAGGAATTGTTTAATACCTGAATATTATCACAAAAAAGCCTTGTTTAGTAAGTCATTCGTCTTCCTCTATCCCCCGCGTTGCGGGGGATAGAGTGCGCCGAAACAAGCTACCGAATGTCCATATGTAGTTGGTCACGAGAACCTTAGTATCAACAAAAAACATTGAACGAAAATATAAAATAAAGACGGATTATAGTAGCCACCACGAATTTCCATCACTTTCGATAGAGATTGTCCCTTCCTCCATCGTACTTAAATATGGAATTTTCATACTCTTAAACCTCGAAATAGTCTCTGAATGTGGATGGCCGAATTTATTGCCTTTTCCAAAGGAACAAATGACCAATTCTGGATCTATAACTGACAGTAGTTTCTCGGATGATGCCGTCCGAGAACAGTGATGACCTGCTTTTACCACGGATATTGGAGAAAAACTACCCAATCCTATAACATATCTGTCTTCTGCTTCGATTTCAGCATCACCGGGAAGTAAAATGCTAAATTCACCGTACTCCAATAATAATACTAGCGAGCTGTTATTTACTTTATTCCCAGAAAATGAAGATTTTGAAGTTGTTTTACTCTCGTGACCCATTATTAACCCTGCTAAATCAACATTACTACTGTATTGAGAAGAAGTACTCGGCCAAATTATCCTTAAACTTAAATTCCGAATACTATCACTATATCCCTTATATGGATACCTAATTATAACGTCTTTTATGTCCGAAAGTATTTGAGTGGCAATAATGAGAAATTCAGGGGTTTTATAGCCTATAGGATACAACCACACCTCTTCTACATCAAATCTATCCAATACCTCTATCAACCCCCCTATGTGATCCAAGTGGGGATGAGTTAAAATCATTACTTCTATCTTCCGATTCCAAGGAGCCATGAGTTTTCCCAGCTCAATTATAACACTATTTCCCTCCCCTCCGTCTACCAATATGTCGTAATCCCCATGAAGTTGAACCAAAATTGAGTCCCCCTGTCCGACATCCAAGAAACTCACTCGAATTTTTTCACCCAGAGAATACCCCAGATAGAATTGGACAAGATACACAAGGATAAAAATTACGCTAAATTTCTTGTTCATAATCACTTTTTCTTGAAAATATGACGATAAAGATAAGAATAGAATAGCACAATAACATTGTCACAACAGTAAAATTAGGTATTTCGATTGAGGAATATGGAAGATCCGACAACAATCCAACAACCTTGATAAAATAATCTAGTGGTACCCACAAAACAGTAGAAATCACTATCAATAAAGGTTTCATAAACATTGGTATAACAATAAAAATAGACCCCATCATCATCATGATTCCCACTGTTGGGAGGGTCAAAATATTTGCAACCGGAGATATTATGGAAAAAGTATAAAAATTCATTGCTGTGATAGGAAAAGTTGACACTATCGCTGACAGAGTAACTGTTATGGAGTCTTCCAGAAAGTCAGGGATAAAAGAAAGGAACCTTTTCATTATTGGGACAATGAAAATAAGACCTGCAGTTGAAAAAAAGGATAACTGAAAACTGATATCACTATATACGTCATGATCATACAGAAACATTACTGCAGCGCTAAAAAGTAACGACTGGATTACATTCGATATCCTACCGAAAGAAATGGCCAAAAGAGCCATAGAAATCATTATTGCTGCACGCACAACAGGGATACTACCCCCACTCATAATAACAAAAACCCAAACAAACACTATCCCAACAATGTTTCTTAGCCGCCTATTTATGAATTTCAACGAATTTATTAGAAAACTGGCAATTATTGTTACATTGTAACCGGAGGCGGCAATAATATGAGTGGTTCCTGTCTTTCTAAGATCCTCGAAGAAGCCTTCTGGCATAGTGTTTTTAACGCCTAGAAGCACCCCAGAAAGCAGGGATGCATGGGGTTCGGGGAAATACATATTAATCTTATTGATTATTCTGTTTCTAATGTTAAATATTGCTTTTACAAAAGGATTTATGTCATATTCACCTGTTTTTTCTACTTCCGGATAATAAAGGACAGAAAGGACTCCCTGTCTCGACAAGTAATCTACATAAGAAAACTCCTCCGAAAAATCTTCCGGTTCATTAAGTTTCCCTTTTATAACAACAATTTCACCCTCACTCAGTTTTGGATATTTGCGAAAATATACCCTTATCATACCCGAACAGCTCTCCCACTTTTCGTTGTTATATAAAGACAAACAATAAACATTTGAAACAATAGAAGCAGATCTTTCCAAAATATCGCTTTCTAACCCAACCTTCAAAACTACATAACTATTATTTCTTAAAGAGACATGATTTTCTGAAATTTCTATCCTAGAGTTTGAATTTTTGAGTAGCCCAATAACTACCACTGACACTATTGTTATAAGACTTATTGTTAATACTGGCAATCCTCTTCTCGGTTTGCTAATTGATATAACTAAACCCATTACAGTACAACCAGAGATTTAATCTTTTCAAAAATGGCCTCTCCTATACCTTTAACCTCTAGCAGGTCCTCTAGTAATTTATATGGACGACCAGATATTATATTTCCTGCTATTGATGGACCGATGCCTGGAAGAGACTCGATTTCAGATTGAGTTGCATCGTTTATACTTATTTTTTGACCCATTTTACCTTCACTTGTGATAGGTTCTATACCCTTAAGACATTCAGTATCTTTGTTCCCTGGGATATACACCTTCTGCCCATTTTCGATGATTTGGGCTCGATTCAGCTCCTTAGCGACCCATTCCTTGCATTCTTCACCATTGAAACCTCCAGCTAATTCTATAAGATCTGATATTATCGAGCCCTCATCTAGACAATAAACTTCCGGATTTACCACCTCACCCGAGATATCTGTATATATATCGCAGTAAATTTCATCCTCTTCTTCTACAAGTTCATCTTCAAACACAATATTTTCTTCACTTTTACCATTTTTTACCCTTAACCCCACCCCAATTCCTATAAACAATGATATCACTAAGCCCGCAATCCAATACTTATTCTTTTCGGCAAATTCCTTCAGCTTTTCCATACATAAAAGATACTCCTCAAATATTAAAAAACTATTAAAACGTCTGATATACTTGAGCTATGAGTACTACATTTATCAAAAAAACAGAAAATTTTACTTGTGAGGTATGTGGAGAAGAGGTTAAAGGAGATGGATATACCGACCATTGTCCTAATTGTCTCTGTGGGAAACATGTCGATATAAATCCTGGGGATAGAAAATCGGAGTGCGGAGGGCTCATGGAACCGATAGGAATAGAGATCAAAAACGGACAGAATACTATACGATATAAGTGTAGAAAGTGTAGTCAGACCTATAGGGTCAGGGCTTCAAAGAATGATAATACTGATATAATACTTGAACTGTCTACGAGGTAATTACCTGTACACATTTACATACAAGTCCTCAATGACTACATCTTCCACTGGTTTGTCGGATGAGTTTGTTTCTACCTCAGAGATAACATCTACTATATCCATACCATCTATGACTTTTCCAAATACAGTATGTTCACTTGTCAGTACACTCCTCTTAAATGTTGATGTAGTAATGAAAAACTGTGAACTATTTGTATCTGCACCAGAATTTGCCATCGCAAGAATTCCTTCCTCGTATTCGTGGCCGTTATCAAACTCATCCTCAAAAGTATATCCGGTCCCACCTGTACCATTACCGTCTGGGTCTCCACCCTGTATCATAAAATCTTTGATAACTCTATGAAAAATTAAATTATCATAAAAACCTTCTTCCGAAAGATAATAGAAATTATTCACAGCAAGTGGAGCATCATCTTCAAGCAGATCTATCTCGATATTTCCCATATTCGTCTCGATTACTGCTCGATAATCCAAACCATCCTCCAACATCATTTCCGGATATTCATCGTATTCCTTCTTTGTGATGTCTTTCCCACCTAGCCCAATATTGCTTCCACCCTTATACATAAAATACCCTATCCCACCAAAGAGTATGAGAGCTGCAAGTATAGGTAGAAGTGCATTTTTATGATCTTTTACAATATCCCCTGGATTCAATGATGTCATATGAACAAATACAACAATTTATTACCCTGATTATAGCAGAGAAAATGGACCTGAAGAGGCGTCTTCCTCTATCGTTACAATCCAGAGTTTGACGACCTATATCTTCTTATTACTTATTAACCTGCACCAATAACTTACCTAGTCGTAGCCAAAGGCGTAGACTGGTGGACCTGAAGAGATTCGAACTCTTGACCTCTTCCATGCCATGGAAGCGCTCTACCAACTAAGCTACAGGCCCAGAAAAAACTATGAAACCTAGTCTGACATATATCCTATCAGAAAAACACTTTTGTGAAAATATAGTGTGTTATAGGATAATAATTATGGCCTATAGCCGCTCAGACCTGGTATCAGCCCATCAGCCCACATCCCTACCCACCGATACCAAGAAGGATCGGTTACAATTCCATGCTTAACTGGGTTATTGAGAACGTAATTTATCTCATTAGCAAGGGAATCCTCATCTTCAATGTGCGTTGCTCTATACGGACCTTGGAAAACATGCCCCACGGTTTTATATTTCCAATTGAAATACTTTGCATAAGCAATACCAAGAGAGTGCATAAACTTAGTTAATGAATACTCGCTAGATTGTTGTAAAACGAAATGGAAATGGTTAAAAATAAGGCAATACGCAATAATACTTATCTTGTATTTCTAAGAATACCTAGAAACTAGATCTAGGAAAACGGAATAATCCTGTTCCTCTAGAAAAGTGTTACGTCTGTGATTACCACGATTATATACATGGTGAAAAGAATCCTTTTGAAATATTCTCTGTATCATGAACAATATGATACAGATCAATTATGAAAAGATTATGAACTCGAGACCAGGTTTCATTTATTCGTTTGTTTTCGTTTCTTTCGTTATCTCTTACTTAGTCTCTGGCCTGCCCCACGAAGTGCTAACGTAGTTCCGGCTCCCAGTTCCCACTGCCTTTTGTGACCTTCACAAAGTATCCCTTTTGCTTAGAGATAGGAAAGTCCAGTCCATAGATTTGCATAGTCCCCTCGTCGTTTGCTTCCCTCTGTAGGCCCTCATAGAGAGACCTCTCCTCTACCCACCTTGAAACGTTGACGGCTGTGAAATCGACATCTGGGTAATCTGAGACATCCTCAAGCAGACTCTGGGCTGTATATGGCTTCACCCCGCTCCCATACAGTCCTACCAAATTCCAACCAGGGATAAACCTTATCGGGGCATTATCAGTGGATGATTCAAAACTTACTTCTTTTCCATAAATAGTGATGTCCAAATCCCATTTAGCCTTCAATAAATATCCCTCACCTGGGATTATCTGGAAGTCATTCTGATCAAAATTTCCACCATTGCTCCCCACCACCTTCCATCTACCACTATCAAACTTTGAGATAGAGTAGAAAGAGTTATCATATTTCTGGTGTAAATACTCCAACAAATCCGAAGCCATGCTGATGTTTAGATTGTCGAAGACGAAAGGAAAGGAAATAAAGTTGAAGCCTTCTGAAAGATTGTATATAAAACCCTCAATAATTGGTTTTACAGTAAGAAGTGTAGCTTGATCAGAAATTTTTACATCTACTCCACTATCAAACACCCCATTAGAATTCAAGTCGGAAAAGATTTCTACACCATCATTGTTATCCAAGACATTTTGAGTTTCAACCTTAAAAACGTACCTCTGTTCATTGTAATCAAAAACGTATACACCCGGGGTAATACCTTGAACAAGACCACTCTCTGTATCCAGAATATATTTTGAAGATTTTGATTCACTGGCAAGAATCCTCGGGAGTTGATTAATTGTAATAGTCAATTCAGGCTTTATCTCTTCTGAATATCCGCACACTTCACCAGGATTGAGAATTTTTTCTCCAAAATCTAGTTCTCTTTTGTAAGAACAATAGCATTTGATCGCATCATCAGGACATATATTCTTATTGTTTCTACTACGTGCTGATTGTTCAGAATATAAACTTGCCGATATTTCTGGCGCAGAAATTGACTTTTTTTTATCTGACTTTTCCCATACTCCACCATCACATTCATACCGGTGTCCATCAATATAAGTATGATCCCACCATGGTGAACACGTTTTGCCAATACCAATTTCTCTCCACACCCACCTTCCAGAAACTTGAAATTTATACGAAGAGGCTTCAACATATGATCCATTATCACATTTATATACCTTACCATCTATTGGCATCACAAGCGATGACGACTGCAATTCACCCTCAACACAAGTACTTTTTACTGTAAGATTTAAATATGTAGTAATATTTCTTGCAATCTCTGCTTCATCACAAAGAGATTCTGATACTGAACGGGTCCTTCCAAGATCACACTCAACTGGATTATTAAGACTGACAAAGTTGTCAGATGCGGCACCACTACTATAAGTCCTCTTGCAGACCTTCCCTTCTCCTTGTCTTACCCAACGAGTATAAGAATAACATTTACCTGATGCATCCCCACCCGGAGGAGTAGGAACAGGAATATTATCACTCGCCCATGTCGGATCACCCCACTGGCCATCCGTTCCATTATTAAAACATTTTTCCCCATAAGTAGAACTTGTATATCCTGCCCCATACCAGCACTTTCCAGTATGACTGTAGCAAATACCGTCTTTGCCATTCAGCGTCCCAGTATTATTATCACAAATTGTTGTCTTTGCTACACCGCTTGTTTCCGATAAGGGTTGTTGATATGATAAGTTGTCCTTCGATGCTATACCGTTTTCACAAACACAGTAACCTCCAGGTAAAACGTGGATTGTGTTATCAGGATCACTTGCACCACATTTACAACTACAATATG
>JBDRHV010000054.1:0-5114 GCA_043816465.1 bacterium
GACAATTCTCTGGAGTTTGGTTATCAGCAACGAGCTAAATTATATGGTTTGCTTAATTTGAATAGAGGTTACAATACTATGCCTGGAGAGATTTTAAAGGAAGCCAATGATGAAAAGTTTATTCCAAAAGATCTTGATGAGGCCATAACCTATCTGATGCACTATCTTGATGGTCAAGAAATAAAGGACATAGAAGAAGGGAAAGTAGACATTCCAACCATGGGACATCATGGATATGGAACTTCTCTCAGGAATGAATGGGGGTTATGGAAAGATTCTGTTTTAGCTAGATGGTTCAAGGATAGAGGAATTTGGCATGCAGATGATATGAGTGGAATCATCTTAGAGAGTTTGAAAAGGACCATTAAGTGCCAGCCAAGAGATTTGGTGGGACAGATACAGAAGTACCTGGATTATTGGGAGAAACTAAATTCTAAGGGATAGAATTAGTATATAATAGTAATATGGGGAACGTAGGCAACATAAGAATAACTTCCAAGACAGATGTGCGAAAATGAAGTGTTTAGAATGTAATAAGGAATTAAAACAGGTCAATGCTTTGCATTTGAGGATACATAATTTGTCTTTAGATAGGTACTTGGATAAATTTCCTGAGCAGAAGACAGAGATAAAAGGAAATTTTGTGAAAAATCTAGGGACTTTTATCAAGCCCCGACACGAGCGAGAAGTAAGAGCCTGTAGAAAATGCCAGAAGCAATTTGTTGTTAGAACTTCCTTAGATAATAAATTCTGCTCACAAGAGTGTTATTGGACTTCTGGAGGTGGATTTCATTGGAAAAATCATTCATATATTAATAAGCTGTGTGAAGTGTGCGGTCAGATAACGAGAAATAAGAAGTTTTGTTCAGTTGAGTGTCGTTCTATTGGAATGGAGGGAATTGATTGCAGTGGAGGATATCACCAAGGTATGCTGGGAAAACATTGGAATCAGAACCAAAGAGATAAAATGGAAGCAATTGAAGACCCTTGGTGGAGATTTCAAAAAGGAATGGTGGTGTGGAATAAGGGATTGAAAGGTTTTGGAGAGGGACGACAACACACAGAAGAAACTAAAAAAATATTGTCAGAAATAAGAAAGCAAAATAATCCTGGTGGATTCAAAAAGGGGTGTGTTTCTTCAATAAAAGGACAAACAAAAGATACTCATCCTGGAGTAGCATCAATGGCCAAAAAGAAAAAGGAATATTTTGAAAATGGGGGGAAAGTTTCTATAGGAAGAGCTGGGTTTTATGCCTCTGATTTAGGTCATATTGTTAGGAGCATGTGGGAAGCAAATATAGCAAGAGCTTTTAGATTCATGAATATTGAATATGAGTATGAACAGTATAGATTTAGACTGTCTAGCAATACGGTTTATATTCCAGATTTCTTTTTGTCCTCTTGGAATACTTTTGTAGAAATAAAAGGAAACTATTTGAATAGGGGGAGTATACAAAAGGTGGAATGTTTCAGGAAAGATAATTTAGGAAATATCATTGTGGTGCGCGATAAAGAATACCATCAGCTCAAAGAAGAGTTGAGAAAGATAATTCCCAACTGGGACCAAAGGGGGTGATAAAAATGGCAGGCCTCACCAAGATACAAATTTCTTCTAAGACTGATGTTCGTAAAGTTGTAAAGGAAGCGATCATTAAAGGAATACAAAGAAATGGAGATAGAATTTTCTCCACCTCTCAGAATACGAGCGCCTGCTTCTGAGGTTGGTGCCAGTAGATAAGGGATTTCTTAAACATTCTGGAAATGTAATTAGAACAAAGAACGGTATCGTCCTACAATATTTGGCCCCATACAGCTTACGAGTGGAATTCGGGGGACCAGCTATTCCATATACTGGAACTCAAACCGTGCATATCAAGGCGCATAAGAGAAAGAGTTATGTTAGAAAAGACGGTACAAATGTAAGGGCATCAAGTGTGAAAGCACATGATGTAAAATATAAGAACAAAAGGCTTATTGGGTTTAGGCCCAAGTTGAATAAATTTGAAAAAAAGCCGATGATATTCAGGGTTTTGAAGGAAGAACCAGCCAGAGAGGGGCAGCACTTCCTTGGACGATCCACCCAGAAAGAGATACAACACTTGTCAGAAGATATTGAGTTTTATCTTAGGCAGCTTTCAGGAAGAGCGGTGTAATTATAAGGAGGAAAGGAGAAATGGCAGATACGACGAAGGAATTTACAGAGGAGCAGATTCAGTTTACACAGAGGTTCAAGAATCTTGTAGGAGATATCTTGAGTGTGGTGGATGCAGCAATTCCAGATGGGAATCAACAGGCACAAGTGAAGAAATTGATGAATAGAAATCTTTATGATGCACTAGAAGATTTTTTGCATATGCTTCCATATCCATATGGAACAAATGTATAGATAAAAGAAGGAGGAGAAAGATGTACATAAAGAAAAGAAAAGATGGTCTACGAGAGAGTCAACTGGTTGGGCCACATGAATATTTGGCTGATAGAAGAGTTATCTTTTTATACGGGCCAATTATGGGAATGTTTAGCAGGTATTCAAGGACGGACATTTTTGGTCCATCCAGTATAGCAGACACGATGCTTGCTCTATCGCTGGAGTCGAAAGAGCCTATTTATTTGGTAATAGATAGTGAAGGTGGTAGTGTAGATGAAGGATTGATGATATACGATATCATAAAAACAATTAGTTGTCCGGTTTATACAGTAGGGAAAAAGTGTTACAGTATGGCTGCAATTTTGATGTCTGGGGGAGAATTAGGACATCGTTATATCTTTCCTAACACCAAAACAATGCTTCATTTGCCTATGGGTGGTACATCTGGGGATGCTGAGGAGATCAAGATTCAGGCTCAGGAGATGAAGAAGGTGAAGGATTTATTGGTGTCAATTTTACAGGCCAATGGGGTGGATAAGACCACAAGACAGATCCTGAGAGACATTGATAGAGAACACTGGATGACTTCTCAAGAGACTATTGATTATGGTATTGCCGATGAAGTTGTCAGTAAGGGATTTTTTGATAGGATAGTGCCTCGTGTACAAGACGTGTAACAGGTGTGGGTTTAGGGGACATATTTCGACTTTTATTCGTCAAGGAGATAAGTTGGTGTGTCCCAATTGTAAGCAATAGGATAAAAATAAATGGCTTCAGAATTCACGTTTCTTAGAATTTATAAATCTCTAGCAAGACAAACTGCACAAGATGAAGATGTAATGAATCTTTATTGGAGTTTGCAGGACAGTCTTGCTTTATCTAGTGTCTTCTGCAAATCATGCAACAAAACACACTATCTTCAGGACAAGTTCGAGAAGATGGTTCCAGAGAGATTGGATGCACTCTTGGCCATTGATGCAATTGCACATGCAATACACCAAGGTGGCGAGGAGGTTTTGCAGAAAATCTTTCCTGGTGCGGATTATTCAATTTTCAAGAGTGCTTTGGATGAGCTTGCCGGACTAGAGAAAGAAAACGAAATTCGTAAATTCAATAGAGGATACTTTACCACCCTTCTGAGCGAAGATGGTATAGTAATGCTGGAGAAACAGGACACCCAGGTTGGCATGACCACCAAGGAAGATATCCTCCCAGCAATACAGGAATATGAGAAGCTCTACAAGGCAGGATTCGCTTCTCCTGCAGAGATACTTACCCTTTCTAGATTCTATCCAGATAATCCTCATTACCGAAAAGCAGTAGAGCAGGGGAAGCTGTATGAGGAAGAGAATGAACCAATGGTTGTGGGAGGTCCAGCTTCAATAGAGGCTGTGGATCGTGAAGGACACTTGATAACAGTAGGAGCTTTAGACAAAGCATTTGATCAATTCATGAAGAACATGAGAATTAGACCTCTTAATATCCTCCATAGTGATGTTCAAATTGGATGGGCACTTCCAATTCATATAACTAAGAACGGACGAATATACAAGTCTGGGGTCGATGATAAACAATTATGGTTACTTGCTGAAATCCGGAATGACACAAAAATTGCTAACAGGGTAAGGGACGAGATTGAAAAAGGTAATCTTAGAAGTTATTCAATAGCTGGTAGTGCAACTAATACATCTCAAATGCAAAAAGGTGCTAATAAATTTATGCAGGTAAATGCACTTGAGTTGGCTGAAGTGACAATCTGCATCGTTCCATGGACAAAAATTTGGACTCAAAAAGGATTGAAAGAAATTAAAGATGTAACAACTGATGATGTTGTTTATACTCATAAAAATAAATGGCAATCTGTTTTGCAGGTTATGTCTAGAGAAGTGCACGAGAATCTAATCAAAATTGTGATAGAGAATGACAAAGAAATTATTCTAACAGGGAATCATCCCATTAGAACAATAACAGGCCATGGATATCAGTGGGTGGATGCAAAAGATTTGAAGGTGGGGAATTGTGTTTCTTCTCATTTTCAAACTGGTAATTGTTTTCATTGTGGTGCCCCGCTGTTTAAAACTCTGGGAAATGTCAAAAGAAATTTTTGTGGTAAAAAATGTTTTTATGCTTCTGGCGCTACTCAAGAAGAGAAACAAATGAGGTCAATAAATCGAAAAGAACAGTGTAAGGATTTAGAATTTGTAGAAAGGGTGTGTAGAAAAGGTGGTTTGGCTGTATGGAATAACAAAAACAATGAGGAAAAGGAAAAAGAAAGTTATCGCTTGAGAACTATGAATATTAAGCCTCGTATGATAGCTCATTGTTTATATTGTGGTTCTGAAATTGTTAAAATTATTAATGGGTCTGGTAGAAACAGCAGACGTAAATATTGTTCTAGGCATTGTAGTGGCAAAGATTTACAACGAGCAACACAAACAGATAGTGCTAAAGTAAATAGGGCTTTGGCTATGCAGGCTTTTTTTAAATCTGAAGGTGCTTCTGAAAAAAGAAGTGCAATAAGTAAAAAGATGTGGGACAATAGAACGGACGAAGAAAAGGCAGAAATTCTTCATAAATCTCTTTTGGGAAGTCAACAAAAAACAAGACCAGAAAAACAATTGGAGACATTGCTTGGTAAATTATATCCAAACATTTGGCAATATACGGGAAGACATTCTGATTTTTCAATCGGAGGGAAATATTTTCCTGATTTTTGGAATGGTGAAAATAAGTTAATAGAGCTGTA
>JBDRHV010000055.1:0-2500 GCA_043816465.1 bacterium
GAAATCAGTAATCATGACTACCACAAGATAGAAAAAGCACTAGTTGATATGGGCGTGGATAAGAAATACATATGCACTATGTGCTAAAGAGAATTTATAATGAAAATAAGATCCGGGTTTGTAAGCAACAGTTCAAGTGAAGCGTTTATTCTTAGCACGAATAAAAACTTAGAGAAAGTGGAGCAAGATCTTCGTTTATTGCTCGATACACACAACAAGATAACTAATGAGGATAAAAAGTTTACAGATGTTTTTGATGATCACATTCATATAATAGACGAATCTGACATCAGATATCTATCAAATTGGAGTAACCAATGGAAATACATCGGTCAACCGGAGGGCAAAATAGTTGTTTATAGCGCCGGTGATAATACTATTACATGGGGAATGATGGATTATATTTGTGATTTATTTGATGCTGAAAGAATTCATTTAGGTTAAGGAGGAGTAATGAAATTAAGACAAGGCTTTGTGAGTAATTCTTCATCTAGTTCGTTTATTGCTATCGGTATGAGGCTAGAATCTATTGATAAATATAAGCTGGCTAAAGTTCTATATGAAAAATATCCTATTGAATTGCCAGGCTATGTTAATCCAGATGATCCAGATGATTTTGACTTTACATACGAAATATTTGATAGCAATGAAATTCCGTTTTCATTGTTTGATGAAGAATCTAGTAAACCAGTATTCGGGTATAGAATCTACGAGGGTTCATCTGATGATTATGGTGTGAGTGATTTTGAAATTTCTGCGGATACTATTATTGAGAAAACAAAAGAAATACAAGAGATTGCTGCAGAAGTTGGTGTTCCTTGCAATGAAATAAAAGTAATCGGTGGTGAACAAGCGTGTTAAAGAAGTTAAAACAGTTTTTCTGCCAACATGACTGGACACCATGGTCGTATCATGTTTATGGTACACGTCAATTCAGGAATTGTAAAAAATGTGGCCAAATGGAGGAAAGAATAGTATGAAAATCAGATCAGGTTTTGTGAGTAATTCTAGTTCCAGTAGTTTCATTGTAGCAACAGATGGTCGTACAAAAGTTACATTCCAAGTGGAGGTGGATCTATCTTCTTTTGGTGATGTTATCAAAACAGAAGAAGAACTGTCCGCTTGGTTTGAGAATGAGTATGGCGAAACCTGGGAGACAGAAAAGTATTATGATGAGGAACGTAAAAGATACGACAAATGTGTTGAGATGCTTAACGCAGGAAAGATAATTATCACTGGTTGTGTATCAAATGAAGGATACGAACCAGAAGAGCAAATGTTATATGCTGCTGGTTTGCCACCAGCTGAAGGGCTTGAAATAATCCAAGATGTTGATGATTAAGGAGGACAAATGAAGTTAAGAAATGGTTTTGTAAGTAACTCAAGTTCTACTAGTTTCTGTATCTGGGGTATTTATTCAGATGATAGTAAAGACGTAGAAAAAATTATTGAGTTTGCTAAAAAGAATCCAAAAGGAAAGGAATTTTTTGAGGAGTATCCTGACTATGACCCTGAAGAAGACGGCATTTATGAGATAGAACATCTCATCGTTACACCAGATAACCATCTAGAAATAATCAATAGTCCTTGGGATTCTGCTTTTTGGTTAGGTCGGCCATATGCAACAATCGGTAATGATGAAACTGGTGGAAGTTTCAAAGCTTCTACACAGAACGCTATTGATGACATCTTCGGTGTTGGTGAGAATACCTGTAGTCATCAAGAGGAGGCATGGAGAGACGGATAAATACAAGTAATCGCATAAGGCGTGGATATAAATAAAATAAACAAAAAGGAGAAAAGAAATGAAAGAGTTTGGTTTAGCCAAGGCAGCAGAATTAGCCGGTTCATTGAAGAAGGTCAGTGTTGATACACTGAAGACAGTCCTCATTGTGATGGGCATTCCTAACAAGTTGAAAGAGGAAGTTGAAGAGACAATTGATATTCTTGCTTCAGAGGTGGAATACAATCGTGCCACTGAAGAAGAGATGGAAGCTGAAAAAGCAGCAGCCAAAGTAGTTAAAGACGAAGAGATCAAAGCAGCCAAAGAATTGTGTGATCTCAAAGTAGAAGACGCGGATCTTACTAAAGCTTATGCAGTGATTACCCGTAAAGATTTCGAAAATGAGATTAATAATCTTACCAAACTGTTAAAGAAGTTCTCCTAGAAACAATTTTACTTTTAACAGTAAAAACCAGTATAATTAAATAGTTGAAGACGATGGTCCTCTCATTGCTCTTCACATGGGGACGGACTTGCTGAAAAGTAAAGTATTGCTCCGTCCTCAGATCTTGGGAGTGCGACGTAGTTGGAGAGACGTGGCTGTCTGTAAAACAGTTGCCTCAGGCTGAGTAGGTCCGAATCCTATCACTCCCACCAGGAATTAGAGGAGGGAAGTTATGAGAGCTGATAATTATATCACAATAAGAAAAGAAACAGACGGAAAGTTTCATGGTTATATGCAGTTTGTCTCTGCTGATGAACCACAATATGAACATG